>NZ_JBEXOS010000100.1:0-17505 GCF_040611655.1 Streptomyces sp. NPDC006552 | reverse complement strand
TCGCGCAGTTCCCCGCGCCCCTGAGATGCGCACTGCGTGCGCCATCTCATCGGGCGCCCCTTCAGGGGCGCGGGGAGCTGCGCGAGAAGCCCCACCGGGTTGCGGACGAGGTACTGGGTCGGGGCGCGGGGCGCCATGCTGGGGGTGTGGCAGATGACATTGGTGAGGAATTGCGGGGCGTCGTCCGGGGCGACGTCGATTTCGGGGTCAGGGCCCGGGCCCTGCACACCATGGACGCGTCCAACTACCGGAGGGTCCCGCGGGGCGTGGTCGCCCCCATGGACGCAGAGGACGTCCAGGCCACCCTCACCCTCTGCGCGGAGCACAACGTACCCGTCGTAGCCCGAGGCGCAGGCACCTCCATCGCCGGCCAGGCCACCGGCACCGGCGTCGTCCTCGACCTCACCCGCCACATGAACCGCCTCCTCGACCTGGACCCGGCCACCCGCACGGCCACCGTCCAGCCCGGCCTCGTCCTGGACCGGCTCCAGGCGGCAGCCACCCCGCACGGGCTGCGGTTCGGCCCCGACCCCTCCACGCACAGCCGCTGCACCCTCGGCGGGATGATCGGCAACAACTCGTGCGGCTCCCACTCCGTCGCCTGGGGGACGACCGCCGACAGCGTGACCGCGCTGAGCGTCGCGGGCCCGGGCGGGGCGACGTACCGGCTCGGCACGGGCTGGGACGGCGCGCCGGACGGGCTGCGGGCCCTCGTGGAGCGGGAGCGGGCGGCGATCAGGACGGGGTTCGCGCCGTTCGCCGGGCTGGCGCGGCGGATCTCCGGGTACGCCGTCGACGCGCTGCTGCCCGAGCACGGCACCGACCTGGCCCGCTTCTTCTGCGGCACCGAGGGCACCCTCGGCGTCGTCACCGAGGCGACCGTGAAACTCGTCGAGGCGCCCCGCGCGACGGCCCTCGCGGTGCTCGCCTACGCCGACGAGAGCGCGGCCGCGGAAGCCGCCGCGGGCCTGCTGCCGCTGGGCCCGCTGACCGTGGAGGGCATGGCCGCCGACCTCGTACCGGCGGACGCGGGGCTGCCGCGCGGCGGCGCGTGGCTGTTCGTGGAGACCGGCGGCGCGACGCCGGGCGAGGCGCGGGCCGCCGCGCAGCGGATCGTGCGGGCGGCGGACGTGCGCGACGCGCTGGTGGTCGGCGACCCCGCCGGGCAGCGCGCGCTGTGGCGGGTCCGCGAGGACGCCGCCGGGACGGCGACGCGGATGCCGGACGGGAGCGAGGCGTGGCCCGGCTGGGAGGACTGTGCGGTGCCGCCCGCCCGGCTCGGCGCGTACCTGCGGGAGTTCCGCGGGCTGCTGCGCGAGCACGGGCTGCGCGGGACCCCGTACGGGCACTTCGGGGACGGCTGCATCCACGTACGGATCGACTTCGATCTGTTGACGGAGGCGGGGATCGGGCGCTTCCGGCGGTTCTCCGAGGAACTGGCCGCGCTGGTCGTCGCGCACGGCGGGTCGCTCTCCGGGGAGCACGGGGACGGGCAGGCGCGCGCGGAGCTGCTGCCGACGATGTACGGCGAGCGGCTCGTCGGCCTCTTCGAGCAGGTCAAGGGCGTCTGGGACCCGGCGGACGTGCTCAATCCGGGGGTGCTGGTGCGGCCCGCGCGGCTCGACGAGAACCTGCGGTTCGCGGTGCTGCCACGCGAGCCGGTGGACGTCGTCTTCGGTTACCCGCACGACGGCGGGGACTTCTCGGCCGCGGTGCGCCGCTGCGTGGGGGTCGCCAAGTGCCGTACGGCGTCGCCGGGTTCGGGCGGCGGCGTGATGTGCCCCTCGTTCCGGGCGACCGGCGAGGAGGCGCACTCCACGCGCGGGCGGGCCCGGCTGCTGCACGAGATGCTCGCCGGTGAGGTGGTCACCGACGGCTGGCGGTCGGAGGAGGTGCGCGACGCGCTCGACCTGTGCCTGTCGTGCAAGGGGTGCCGCAGCGACTGCCCGGTGGGCGTGGACATGGCCACGTACAAGGCGGAGTTCCTCCACCACCACTACGCGGGGCGGCGCCGGCCGAGGGCGCACTACGCACTGGGGTGGCTGCCGCGTTGGTTGCGTCTGGTGGAGCGGACGCGGACGGCGGGGGTCGTCAACCGGCTGAGCGGGGTGGGCGTGCTGGCCGCCGTGGCCAAGCGGGTCGGGGGGATCGCGGCGGAGCGGGCGATTCCGCGGGTGCCGGCGGGGACGTTCAGCCGGGACTGGTACCGGCGGCGGGCGGCCCGGGCGGGTTCGGGCGGCGGGACGGTGGTGGTGCTGTGGCCGGACACGTTCACCGACCACCTGGCGCCGCAGGTGGCGCGCGCGGCGGTGCGGGTCCTGGAGGCGGCCGGGATGGACGTGGTGCTGCCGCCGGTCCGGACGGGGCCGGCGCGGGGCCGGGTGTGCTGCGGGCTGACGTACGTCTCGACCGGGCAGCTCGACCGGGCCCGCGCCGTGCAGCGCCGCACCCTGGACCTGCTGGAGCCGGTGCTCGCCGCCGGCCGGCCGGTCGTCGTCCTGGAGCCGTCGTGCGCGGCGGCGCTCCGTTCGGACCTGCCGGAGCTGCTGGCGGACGAGCCGCGGGCGCGGCTGCTCGCCGAGCGGGTGGTCACCTTCGCCGAGGCGCTGGAGCGGTTCGCGCCGCACTGGGAGCCACCGCGGATCAGCCGGCCGGTCGTCGGGCAGACCCACTGCCACCAGCACGCGGTGCTCGGGGACGCGGCCGAACGCAGGCTGCGGCAGCGGGCGGGCCTGGACGGTGAACTGACCGGCGGCTGCTGCGGGCTCGCGGGCAACTTCGGCTTCGAGCAGGGGCACTACGAGGTGTCGGTGGCCTGCGCGGAGGAGGCGCTGCTGCCCCGGGTGCGGGCGGCCGATGACGACACGCTGGTCCTGGCGGACGGCTACTCGTGCCGGACACAGCTGGACCAGCTGGCGGGGGTACGGGCCCGCCACCTCGCGGAGATCCTGGCGGACGCCCTCCCGGACACCCCGCCGGACCGCTGACCCCCGCCCTCAGTCGCCCGCCACCTCGTGCGCGAGCGCGAGGAACGCCGGGACCGACGGGTGGCCCGGGCCCGCGCGATGGGCCAGGTGGACCGGGAGGGCGGGCGCGTCGGTGAGGGGGACGTAGGTGACACCGGGGTGCGGGTGCATCCGGACCGTGGCGGTCGAGGTGATGCCGACCGCCCGGTCCGCCGCGATCGCCGCGAGCCAGTCGTCCGTGTTGGCGACCGGCAGCGTCGTGGAGGGCCGGGCGGACGGCGGCCACAGGTCGAGCGCGGTCGTGCCGGAGACCGTGTTCACCGCGATGACCTGGTCGCTCAGGTCGGCCAGGGTGAGGGAGGCGCGCCGGGCCAGCGGGCTGTCGGAAGGGAGCGCGGCCACCCGGGTCTCCTCGTGGAGCACCTCCGTGACCAGGCCGGGCGCGTCGACCGGGCCGCGCAGCAGGGCGACGTCGACGGCGCCGCGGGTGAGCCCGGCCGTGCGGTCGTCGATCCGCAGCAGTTCGAGCGGGACGTCCGGGTGCTCCTGGTGCCAGCGCCGCAGCAGCGGTGTGGTGAAGTCGCCCGCCGCGGACCAGGCGTGGCCGAGCCGCAGCGGTCTGCGCACCGCCCGGGCGGTGGCGAGCGCGTCCTCGAACGCGGCGACGGCGGCCGCCGCCTTCTCCCGGAACGCGTCGCCCTCGGGGGTGAGGGCGAGGTGGTGCGTGGAGCGGTCGACGAGGCGCACCCCGAGCGCACCCTCCAGGGCGGCGAGCGTGCGGGAGACGGCAGGCTGGGTCAGGCCGAGCCGGGCCGCGGCGCGGGTGACGCCGCCCTCCTCGGCGACGGCGAGGAAACAGCGCAGGTGGCGCAGGTCGATGGTGTGATCCCGGTCCCGGCTCATGTCCGCGGAGCATAACCGGAGCGCAGAAGGCATTTCACAGGCCGCGCCCGGCGGTTCTAGCGTGACGGTTCACGGGCCGGGCCCAGTGCAGTACGGTGGACGTCGAAGTTCAACATAATGAACATCGCGCAGGGGTGTACGGATGGACGAGGGGCCGTAGCCCTCCAGGACGCCGTAGCCCTCCAGGACGAGGAAAGGGGCGAGGCACAGTGAGCGGCTCGCAGACCGAACAGCAACTGCCGGTGCCGGACGCCGCCGTCCTCGTCGGGAGTGCGGGCGACGGCGCGACGTCCGCGGAGCAGGGCCGCGGCGGGGCCCTCGGCCCGGTCGGCCTGGTGCTCGCGGGCTGCGTGTCGGTCCAGTTCGGCGGCGCGCTCGCGGTGAGCCTGATGCCGCGCGCGGGCGCGGTCGGCGTCGTGACGCTGCGGCTCGTGGTGGCGGCGCTGGTCCTGATGGTGGTGTGCCGGCCGCGGCTGCGCGGGCACTCGCGCGCGGACTGGGGCACGGTCCTCGCGTTCGGCGTCGCCATGGGCGGCATGAACATGATCTTCTATCAGGCCGCGGCCCGTATCCCGCTCGGTCTCGCCGTCACCTTCGAGGTGCTCGGCCCCCTCGCCCTCTCCGTCCTGGCCTCGCGCCGCGCGGTGAACTTCCTGTGGGCGGGCCTCGCGCTGTGCGGCGTCTTCCTGCTCGGCGGCGCGGGGGACGGGCTGGGCGGCCTGGACCCGGTCGGGGTGGGCTGCGCGCTCGCCGCGGGCGGCATGTGGGCGGCGTACATCGTCTTCAGCGCCCGCACCGGCCGCCGCTTCCCGCAGGCGGACGGGCTCGCGCTGGCGATGGCGGTCGCCGCGGTGCTCTCGCTGCCGCTGGGCGTCGTCGCGGCCGGGACCCGGCTCCTGGACCCGGTGACGATCGGCCTCGGCGCGGCCGTCGCGATCCTTTCCTCGGTCCTGCCCTACACCCTCGAACTCATCGCCCTGCGACGCCTGCCCGCGTCCACGTTCGCCGTGATGATGAGCCTCGAACCGGCCATCGCGGCGCTCGCCGGTTTCCTCGTCCTCAGCCAGGCGCTGTCCTGGCTGGAGGCGCTGGCGATCACCCTGGTCATCGCGGCGAGCATGGGGGCGGTGCGGACGCAGGTGGGGCGGCGACGGGCAAAAAAGGGCTGAGGCGGTGGAACCCGGGGTTCAGGGGGTGAGGTCGATCGGCGCGCCCGCCTGGGAGAGTCGCCGGTCGAGTCCGGCGTCGATGGCGGCCTCGTCGTCCCCGGGAGGGTCGTATCGGCCGCGATCTGCGCGAGCCGGTCGCGGACCTCGGTGGGGATGCGGACGTTGGCGTCAGCCATGGTGGGGCGTCCTGCCCTCGGGGTCGCGGGCACTCAGCCGCACGCCGACAAGCCCGCGAGCAGCACCGCGGGCACCATGCGCAGGGGCGGTCTCAGACCCGGCCGCGTGCGGCTGCCGCCACGAACGCGGTGAAGGCGTCCGGTGCCACGCGGAACGGCCCCGCGTCCAGGTTCTTGGAGTCGCGGACCGCCACGGCCGCGGGCAGCGTCGCGACCTCGACGCACTCGCCGCCGTTGGTTCCGCTGTACGACGACTTACGCCACTGCGCGTCTGTCGGGATCGGATTCCTGCCCATAGCGCTCCTCCGTCGGGTTCAGCGCCGGGTTCAGACCCGGCCGAGCGAGGCCGCTGCCACGAACGTAGCGAAGGCGTCCGGTGCCACGCGGAACGGTCCCGCGTCCAGGTTCTTGGAGTCGCGGACCGCCACGGCTGCGGGCAGCGTCGCGACCTCGACACAATCACCGCCATTGGGTCCGCTGTAGGACGACTTAAGCCACTGCGCGTCCGTCGGGATCGGATTCCTGTCCATAGCGTTCCTCCATGACACGAACGATCATTTGGGCCGACTCCTCGGGGGCGAGAGCGCAGGCCTGCAAGCGAGCGTAACCGACCGAACGCTCCCTTATAGCCTGCGGATTGGCCGTCATGTGCCCCTGGTCGTAGCTCTCGGAGTAGAAGAGGTCAGGATCGTCGTCGAAGCGCAGCAGATTGAACGAACCCAGCATTCCCGCATGTTGGCCCACCGTGAACGGCAGAACCTGAATCTTCACCCAGGGATCCCGTGCGAACCCCGCAAGGCGCCCGAGCTGTTCCCGCATGACCTCCGGGTCGCCGACCTCCTGGAGCAGCACCGCCTCGGAGAGCACCACCCAGAGAGCGGGAGGCGCGCCGCGGTCCAGGATGCGCTGGCGCTCCATACGCGCCGCCACCTGCTCCTCGACGTGCCCGGGGTGGTTCATGCAGATCAGCGCCCGCGCGTACGCCTCCGTCTGGAGCAGCCCGTGCACCAACTGGCATTGGTACGTGGAGATGTAAGACGCTCGCGCCTCCAGCTCCGCATAAGGCTGAAACCACGTAGGCAACCGGCTCCGCAGCACCAGCCCCAGCAGGCGCGAGAAGAGGCCGCCCGTGCCGAGCGCCGCGTCCGCCCGCTCGCTGAAGTCCCGGGTCGGGATGCGCTTCGTCGTCTCGATCTGGCCCACGAGTGAGCCCGTACAGAAGATGCAGGTGCCCAACTGCTCCTGGCTGAGACCCGCGTCCTCGCGCAGGCGGCGCAGTTCGGAACCGTAGAAGTCGAGTGGGGAGGCGCTGGGGTCCAGCGGGCGGACGTTGGGCATGTGGGGCACCCCGTTCCTGTTGGTTCGTTGCAGACAGTAGCGACTCGGGTGCGTCTGAGTGAGGGAAACTTTCCATGCAAGCACGCTTGATTGTTTCCGGGGCCGCTGCCATGCTCCTGGCACGCCGCACACCGCCGTGCCCTTAGGGAGCGCCCCGTGTCCGAAACGCCGGCCGTATTCGATGACTTGCGGGACGAGAGTCTGCAACTCGACGCGCTGGTGGCGGCCTTGCCGCCCGAGCGGTGGGGCACACCGACACCCGCCCCGCGCTGGACCGTCGCCCATCAGATCGCCCACCTCGCCTGGACCGACCGGGCCGCGCTGCTCGCGATGGGTGACCCGGACGCGTTCGCCGGGGAGGTCGCCAAGGCGCTCGCCGCGCCGGAGTCGTTCGTGGACGACGGGGCCGATGAGGGCGCCGCCCAGGAGCCCGCGGTCCTGCTGGCCCGCTGGCGGGAGGGGCGCGAGGAGTTGCAGAAGGTGCTGCGGGCCGCGGCGGCGTCGAAGGCGAAGTTCCCCTGGTACGGGCCGCCCATGTCCGCCGCGTCCATGGCCACGGGCCGGCTGATGGAGACGTGGGCCCACGGGGAGGACGTCGCCGAGGCGCTCGGGGTCGCGCGACCGCCCACCGGCCGGCTGCGGCACGTCGCCCGGATCGGGGTCCGCGCCCGGGACTTCGCCTACGCCGCGCACGGGCTGCCCGTGCCGGGCGAGGAGTTCCGGGTCGAACTCGGAGCCCCGGACGGGTCGTTGTGGAGCTACGGGCCCGAGGACGCCGCCCAGCGCGTCACCGGGCCCGCCCTGGACTTCTGCCTCCTCGTCACCCAGCGCGCCCACCGCGACGACCTCGCCGTCCGCGCCGAGGGGCCGGACGCCGACCGGTGGCTCGGCATCGCGCAGGCCTTCGCCGGGCCGCCGGGGCAGGGGCGCCCGCCCAAGGGGGCGCGGCCGGGGCCCGCCGCGTGAGCCGGCCGCCGCTGCGGATCGGCAACGCCTCCGGGTTCTACGGCGACCGGTTCGACGCGATGCGCGAGATGCTTACCGACGGCCCCCTCGATGTGCTGACCGGCGACTACCTCGCCGAACTCACCATGCTGATCCTCGGCCGCGACCGGCTGAAGGACCCGGGCCGCGGCTACGCGCGGACGTTCCTGCGGCAGCTGGAGGAATGCCTCGGGCTCGCCGTCGAACGCGGGGTGCGGATCGTCGCCAACGCGGGCGGGCTCAACCCGGCCGGACTCGCCGCCGCCGTACGGGAGTTGGCGGACCGGCTCGGTGTCCCGGCGCGGGTCGCCCACGTCGAGGGCGACGACCTGCTCGGCACCGGGCGCTTCCCCAGCGCCCTCACCGCCCACGCCTACCTCGGCGGCGCCGGGATCGCCGCCTGCCTGGACGCGGGCGCCGACATCGTCGTCACCGGCCGTGTCACCGACGCCGCCCTGGTCAGCGGGCCCGCCGCCTGGCACTTCGGCTGGGCCCCCGACGCGTACGACCGGCTCGCCGGGGCCGTCGTCGCCGGGCACGTCCTGGAGTGCGGGACCCAGGCGACCGGCGGCAACTACTCCCAGTTCGCCGCGCACGCGGAGAAGTTGAGCCGGCCCGGGTTCCCGCTCGCCGAGATCCATGAGGACGGGACCGCCGTCATCGGCAAACACCCCGGCACCGGCGGCCTCGTCTCCACCGGCACCGTCACCGCCCAGCTGCTCTACGAGACCCAGGGCGCCCGGTACGCCGGACCCGACGTCACCGTCCGCCTCGACACCGTCCGCCTCACCCAGGACGGGCCCGACCGGGTCCGCGTCCACGGGGTCCGCGGAGAGGCGCCGCCGCCCACCCTGAAAGTCGGCCTGAACCGGCTCGGCGGCTTCCGGGGCGAGGTCGTCTTCGTGCTCACCGGGCTCGACATCGAGGCCAAGGCCGCCCTCGTACGGCGGCAGATGGAGGACGCGCTCGGCGCCGCCAAGTCCCGCCCCGCACACGTGCGGTGGGAGCTGGCCCGCACCGACCGCGCCGACGCCGCCACCGAGGAGACCGCCAGCGCCCTGCTGCGGCTCGTCGTGCGCGACCCGGGCCAGGACGCGGTCGGGCGCGCGCTGAGCGGGGCCGCCGTCGAGCTGGCCCTCGGCTCCTACCCCGGCTTCCACGTCACCGCGCCGCCCGGCAAGGGCTCCCCGTACGGCGTCTTCGAGGCCGCGTACGTCGCCCGCGAGTCCGTGCCGCACGTCGCCGTGCTGCCGGACGGCGAGCGCCGCGCCGTGCCGCCGCACCCCGGCACCACCCGGGCCCTGGCCCCCGTCGACCCGCCCGAGCTGCCCCCGCCGCCGCCCGCCGGGCCCACCCGCCGCGCGCCGCTCGGCCTGCTCGCCGGCGCCCGCAGCGGCGACAAAGGCGGCGACGCCAATATCGGCCTCTGGGCCCTGCGCGCGGACGCCTGGCCGTGGCTGGCCCACACCCTCACCGTCGACACCCTGCGCCGCCTCCTGCCGGAGACCGCCGGGCTGGCCGTCACCCGGCACGTCCTGCCGCACCTGCGCGCTCTGAACTTCACCGTCGAGGGCCTCCTCGGCGAGGGCGTCGCCGCGCAGGCCCGCTTCGACCCGCAGGCCAAGGGGCTCGGCGAATGGCTGCGCTCCCGCCACCTCGACCTCCCGGAGGCCCTGCTGTGACCGTCCTGGCCAGCGCCCTGGACACAAGCTCCGCCACCTACGCCGCTCACCGCGCGGCGCTGCTCGACAAGCTCGCCGCGCTCGACGCCGAGCACGCGAAGGCGCTGGCGGGCGGCGGCGAGAAGTACGTTCAGCGGCACCGCGGGCGCGGCAAACTCCTCGCCCGCGAGCGGATCGAGCTGCTCCTCGACCCGGACACGCCGTTCCTGGAGCTGTCGCCGCTCGCCGCCTGGGGCAGCGACTACACGGTGGGCGCCTCGCTGGTCACCGGGATCGGCGTGGTCGAGGGCGTCGAGTGCCTGATCACCGCCAACGACCCGACCGTGCGCGGCGGCGCCAGCAACCCGTGGTCCCTGAAAAAGGCCCTGCGGGCGAACGAGATCGCCTTCGCCAACCGGCTGCCGTGCGTCTCGCTCGTCGAGTCCGGCGGCGCCGACCTGCCCTCGCAGAAGGAGATCTTCATCCCGGGCGGCGCGATCTTCCGCGACCTCACCCGCCTGTCGGCGGCCGGGATCCCCACCGTCGCCGTCGTCTTCGGCAACTCCACGGCCGGCGGCGCCTACATCCCCGGCATGTCCGACCACGTGATCATGGTGAAGGAGAAGGCCAAGGTCTTCCTCGGCGGGCCGCCGCTGGTGAAGATGGCGACCGGTGAGGAGAGCGACGACGAGTCGCTCGGCGGCGCCGCGATGCACGCCCGCGTCTCCGGCCTCGCCGACCACTTCGCCGTCGACGAGCAGGACGCGATCCGCCAGGCCCGGCGCGTCGTCGCCCGGCTCAACCACCGCAAGGCGTACGCCGATCCGGCCCCGGCCGAGGAACCGAAGTACGACGCCGAGGAGCTGCTCGGGATCGTGCCCGAGGACCTGAAGACGCCGTTCGACCCGCGCGAGGTCATCGCCCGGATCGTGGACGGCTCCGACTTCGACGCGTTCAAGCCGCTGTACGGGACGAGCCTGGTGACCGGCTGGGCGACCCTGCACGGCTACCCCGTCGGCATCCTCGCCAACGCGCAGGGCGTCCTCTTCAGCGCCGAGTCGCAGAAGGCCGCGCAGTTCATCCAGCTCGCCAACCAGCGCTCCATCCCGCTGCTGTTCCTGCACAACACCACCGGCTACATGGTCGGCAAGGAGTACGAGCAGGGCGGCATCATCAAACACGGCGCCATGATGATCAACGCCGTCAGCAACAGCCGCGTCCCGCACCTGTCGGTCCTGATGGGCGCCTCGTACGGCGCCGGGCACTACGGCATGTGCGGGCGCGCCTACGACCCGCGCTTCCTCTTCGCCTGGCCCAGCGCCAAATCCGCCGTCATGGGGCCGCAGCAGCTCGCGGGCGTGCTGTCGATCGTCGCCCGGCAGTCCGCCGCCGCCAAGGGGCAGCCCTACGACGACGACGCGGACGCCGCGCTGCGCGCCATGGTGGAGCAGCAGATCGAGGCGGAGTCACTGCCGATGTTCCTGTCCGGGCGGCTCTACGACGACGGGGTCATCGACCCGCGCGCCACCCGCACGGTCCTCGGCATCTGCCTGTCCGCCCTGCACACCGCACCGTACGAGGGCGCCCGCGGCGGCTTCGGCGTCTTCCGGATGTGACCCCGATGGAGGTGAGCCCGATGATCACCAGTGTTCTTGTGGCCAACCGCGGCGAGATCGCCTGCCGCGTCTTCCGCACCTGCCGCGACCTGGGCATCCGCACGGTCGCCGTGCACTCCGACCCGGACGCGGGCGCGCTGCACGTCCGCGCGGCCGACCTCGCCGTCCGGCTCCCCGGCGCCACCCCCGCCGAGACCTACCTCCGCGCCGACCTGATCGTGCGGGCCGCCCTGGACGCGGGCGCCGACGCCGTCCACCCCGGCTACGGCTTCCTCTCCGAGAACGCCGCGTTCGCGCGGGCCGTCACCGACGCCGGGCTCGTGTGGATCGGCCCGCCGCCGGACGCCATCGAGGCGATGGCGTCCAAGACGCGCGCCAAGGAGCTGATGGGCCTCGCGCCGCTCGGCGAGGTCACCGCGGCCGACCTGCCGGTCCTGGTGAAGGCCGCGGCGGGCGGCGGGGGGCGTGGCATGCGTGTCGTACGCGAACTGGGCGCGCTGGAGAGTGAGTTGGCGGCGGCGCGGGCCGAGGCGCTCGCCGCGTTCGGGGACGGGGAGGTGTTCGTCGAGCCGTACCTCGAAGGCGGCCGCCACGTCGAGGTGCAGGTGCTGGCGGACACGCACGGCACCGTGTGGATGCTGGGGACACGCGACTGCTCGCTCCAGCGCCGGCACCAGAAGGTGATCGAGGAGGCGCCCGCGCCCGGCCTCACGGACGGCCTCACCGCCTCGATGTACGCGTCCGCCGAGCGGGCCGTGCGGGCCACCGGGTACGTGGGCGCGGGGACCGTGGAGTTCCTCGTCGCGGGGGAGAGCGCGCACTTCCTGGAGATGAACACCCGCCTCCAGGTCGAACACCCGGTGACCGAGGCCGTGTTCGGCCTCGACCTGGTGGCGCTGCAACTACGGATCGCCGAGGGCGAGGCGCTCGGCGAGGAGCCGCCCGCCCCGCACGGGCACGCCGTCGAGGCCCGCCTGTACGCCGAGGACCCGGCCGCCGGATTCGCCCCGCAGACCGGCACCCTGCACCGGCTCTCCGTCCCGGCGGGCGTGCGGCTCGACACCGGGTACGGCGACGGCGACCCCGTCGGCGTGCACTACGACGCCATGCTCGCCAAGGTGGTCGCCCACGCCCCCACCCGCGCCGCCGCCGTCCGCGCCCTCGCCGGGGCCCTGGAGCGCGCCGCGGTGCACGGCCCGGTGACCAACCGCGACCTGCTCGTCCGCTCCCTGCGCCACCCCGAGTTCCGGGATGCCCGCATGGACACCGGCTTCTACGAGCGTCACCTCGCCGCCCTCACGGCCCCCGAACCCGACCCGTACGCGCCGCTCGCCGCCGCCCTCGCGAGCGCCCGCGGCCACCGGTTCGGCGGTTTCCGCAACGTGCCCTCCCAGCCGCAGACCAAGCGCTACCGCGGCGAACCGGACGGCGCCGAGCACGAGGTCCGCTACCGGCACACCCGCGGCGGCCTCGAAGCCGACGGGGTCCGCGTCGTGCACGCCGCCCCGGACCGCGTCGTCCTCGAAACCGGCGGAGTGCAGCGCAAGTACGCCATCGCGGTCTACGGCGACCGGGTCCACGTGAACGGCGCCGCCCTCACCGCCCTGCCGCGCTTCACCGACCCCAGCGAGCAGCGCGCCCCCGGCTCCCTGCTCGCGCCGATGCCCGGCACCGTCGTCCGCGTCGCCGGCGGGTTGGCGGAGGGCGCCACCGTCACCGCCGGGCAGCCGCTGATCTGGCTGGAGGCGATGAAGATGGAGCACCGGATCACCGCTCCCGCCACCGGCACGCTAACCGCGCTGCATGCCGCCGTCGGGCGCCAGGTGGAGGTGGGGTCCTTGCTGGCCGTCGTCGAAGCGGCCGACGTCGACGTGGCTGGCACTGAAGCGCCGGCCAGTACTGGAGCGCCGGTCGGCACTGGAGCGCCGGTCGCCGCTGAGGCGCCGGCCAGCGCCGAAGCGTCAGCCGGCACCGAAGCGCCAGTTGGCGCCGCAGCACCGGCCGGCACCGAAGGGCCAGTCGGCACGGCAGGGCCAGTCGGCACCGAAGCGTCAGCCGGCACGGAAGCACCAGCCGACACCGAAGCGCCAGTTGGCACCGCAGCATCAGCCACCCCCACCGCATCAGCCACCCCCGTAGCGCCAGCCATCCCCTCCGCGCCAGCCAGCGCCGAAGCGCCAGCCATCCCCTCCGCGCCAGCCAGCGCCGAAGCGTCAGCCGGCACCGCAGCATCAACCGTCCCCGCCGCACCAGCCACCCCCGCAGCACATGCCACCCCCACCGCACCAGCCACCCCCGCCACCCCAGCCGTGGAGGAATCGTCCGCATGAGCACTGTCGGCACCGTCCTGGAAACCGAAGAGCACCGGGCGCTGCGCGCCGCCGTCGCCGCACTGGGCGGGCGGTTCGGGCGGGAGTACCTGACCCGGGTCACCGCCGCGGGCGGTCACCCCGAGGAGCTGTGGGCCGAGGCCGCCAAGCTCGGCTATCTCGGCGTCAACCTCCCCGAGGAGTACGGCGGCGGAGGCGGCGGCATCGCTGAACTCTCCATTGTCCTGGAGGAGTTGGGCGCGGCCGGATCCCCGCTGCTCATGATGGTCGTCTCGCCCGCGATCTGCGGCACCGTGATCGCCCGCTTCGGCACCGAGGAGCAGAAACGGGCCTGGCTGCCCGGGCTCGCCGACGGCAGCCGCACCATGGCGTTCGGCATCACCGAACCCGACGCCGGATCGAACTCGCACCGCATCACCACCACCGCCCGCAGGGAAGACGACGGCTCCTGGGTCCTGACCGGCCGGAAGGTCTTCGTCTCCGGCGTCGACATCGCCGACGCCACCCTCATCGTGGGCCGCACCTCCGACGCCCGCACCGGGAAGCTCAAGCCCTGCCTGTTCATCGTCGACCGCGAGACCCCGGGCTTCGGCCGACGGCAGATCGACATGGAGCTGCACGCCGCGGAGAAGCAGTTCGAACTGACCCTGGACGAGGTGCGGCTGCCCGCCGGGGCGCTCGTGGGCGACGAGGACGCGGGCCTGCTCCAGCTCTTCGCCGGGCTCAACCCCGAGCGCGTGATGACCGCCGCCTTCGCCATCGGCATGGGCCGCTACGCGCTGCGCCGCGCCGTCGCGTACGCCCGCGAACGCACCGTGTGGCGCGACCCCATCGGCGCCCATCAGGCCATCGCCCACCCCCTGGCCCAGGTCCACATCGAACTGGAACTGGCCCGCCTCATGATGCAGAAAGCGGCCCGGCTCTACGACGCGGGCGACGACGCCGGCGCGGGCGAGGCCGCCAACATGGCCAAGTACGCCGCCGCCGAGGCGTGCGTCCGCGCCGTCGACCAGTCCGTACACACCCTCGGCGGCAACGGCCTCACCCGCGAGTTCGGCCTCGCCTCGCTCGTCACCGCCTCCCGCGTGGCCCGTATCGCGCCGGTGAGCCGCGAGATGATCCTCAACTACGTCTCCCACCAGAGCCTGGGACTGCCGAAGTCGTACTGAGCGCGACCCCTGCCTGTCTTCCGCCTCACCGACGAGGAGTCCAGCATGGTGTACCGGAGCGACTACGACGACGTCGCCGTCGTCGACCAGCCCATCCACGACGCCGTGCTGGGCGGCGCCGCCGCCCGCGGCGACACCCCCGCCCTCGTCGACGGGGTCGCCGGCACGACGCTCAGCTACGCGCAGCTCGACGGGTTCCACCGCGCCGTGGCCGCCGGACTGGCCGCCACCGGGGTCCGCAAGGGCGACGTCGTCGCCCTGCACAGTCCCAACACGATCGCCTACCCGGTCGCGTTCTACGGCGCCACGCGCGCGGGCGCCTCCGTGACGACCGTGCACCCGCTCGCGACCCCCGAGGAGTTCGCCAAGCAGCTGCGGGACTCGGCCGCGCGCTGGATCGTCACCGTCACCCCGCTGCTCCCGGCGGCCCGCGCCGCCGCCGAACGCGCGGGCGGGGTACGGGAGATCCTCGTCTGCGACCCGGCGGGGGAGAGCGGCCACCGCTCGCTGCTCGACATGCTGGGCACGGACGCCCCCGTACCGGACATCGCCTTCGACCCGGCCGAGGACGTGGCCGCGCTGCCCTACTCCTCGGGCACCACCGGCGTCCCCAAAGGCGTCATGCTCACCCACCGCAACATCGCCACCAACCTCTCCCAACTGGAGCCCCTCATCCCGATGGGCCCCGGCGACCGCATCCTCGCCGTCCTGCCCTTCTTCCACATCTACGGCCTGACAGCGCTGATGAACGCCCCCCTGCGGCAAGGCGCGACCGTCGTCGTCCTGCCCCGCTTCGACCTCGACACGTTCCTCGCCGCGATCGAGAAACACCGCATCAACGCCCTGTACGTGGCCCCGCCGATCGTCCTCGCCCTCGCCAAGCACCCGGCCGTCGCGGGGTACGACCTCTCGTCGCTGGCGTACGTCATCAGCGCGGCGGCGCCCCTGGACGCCGAACTCGCCCAGGCCTGCTCGCGCCGGCTCGGCCTGCCGCCCGTCGGCCAGGCCTACGGCATGACGGAACTCTCGCCCGGCACCCACGTCGTCCCCCTCGCCGCCCGGGACGCCCCGCCCGGCACCGTCGGCAGACTCATCGCCGCCACCGAGATGCGGCTGGTCCGCCTGGACGACCCGGCGCGGGACGCGGCGCCCGGCGAGAGCGGCGAGATCCTCGTCCGCGGCCCCCAGGTCATGAAGGGCTACCTCGGCCGCCCCGACGCCACCCGCGCCATGATCGACGCCGACGGCTGGCTGCACACCGGGGACGTCGGCCGGGTGGACGCCGACGGCTGGCTGTTCGTCGTCGACCGGGTCAAGGAACTCATCAAGTACAAGGGGTTCCAGGTCGCCCCCGCCGAACTGGAGGCGCTGCTGCTCACCCACGACGGCATCGCCGACGCCGCCGTCATCGGCGTCCCCGACGACGACGGCAACGAGATCCCGAAGGCGTTCGTCGTCCGCGCCGACCCGGAGCTGACCGCCGAGGCCGTGACGGCGTACGTCGCCGGGCACGTCGCCCCGTACAAGAAGGTCCGCCGGGTGGCGTTCGTCGACGCGGTGCCGCGTGCGGCGTCGGGGAAGATCCTGCGCCGCGAACTGAGGGAGAGCTGATGCCGCCCGGGAACCTCGTGCACGTCGCCGCCGCGCGCGGCCTGACCACCCTCACGCTCGACTCGCCCGCCCGCCGCAACGCCCTGTCCTCGGCGCTCGTCGGCGAACTCGCCGACCGGCTCGCGGCGGCCGGGAAGGACCCCGGCGTGCGCGCCGTCGTCCTCACCCACACCGGCACCACCTTCTGCGCCGGCGCCGACCTGCGCGACCCGCCGGACCCGGACGCGCTGGTGGACCTGCTGCGCCTGATCGTGCGCCTCCCCAAGCCGGTCGTCGCCCGGGTCGACGGGCACGTCCGCGCGGGCGGCCTCGGACTCCTCGGCGCCTGCGACATCGCGGTGGCCTCCGCGGCCTCCTCGTTCGCCTTCACCGAGGTACGTATCGGGGTCGCCCCCGCGGTGATCTCGCTGCCGCTGCTGCCCCGCCTCGATCCGCGCGCGGTGGCCCGCTACTACCTGACGGGAGAGCGGTTCGACGCGGCGGAGGCGGCGCGGATCGGCCTGGTGACGGTGGCCGGGCCGGACGCGGACGACGCCCTCGCGCCGGTCCTCGACGGGCTGCGCCGGGCGTCCCCGCAGGGCCTGGCCGAGACGAAGGCGCTGCTGACGGTTAAGGTCCTGGAAGCCTTCGACCGGGACGCGGGGGCGCTGACGGCGCTGACGGCGCGGCTGTTCGGCTCCAGCGAGGCCCGCGAAGGGATGACCGCCTTCCTCGAACGACGGGACCCCGCATGGGTGTGGTGACCCCACCGAAACAGGACCGTTCACGCGCCACCCGGCGCAAGCTCCTGGAGTCGGCCGTGGCGTGCCTCGCCGCGCACGGCTGGTCCGGCTCCACGGTCTCCGTCGTGGCCGAGCACGCCGGGGTCTCGCGGGGCGCGGCCCAGCACCACTTCCCGACCCGGGAGGACCTGTTCACCGCGGCCGTCGAGTACGTCGCCGAGGAACGGTCCACGGCCCTGCGCGGGTTGCGTCCGCAGGGCCGGGCGCAGGCCGTGGCGGCCCTGGTCGACCTCTACACCGGCCCGCTGTTCCGGGCCGCGCTCCACCTGTGGGTCGCCGCCTCGAACGAGCCGGCACTCGGTGAGCGGGTCGCGGAGCTGGAGGCCCGGGTGGGCCGCGAGACCCACCGGATCGCTGTGCGGCTGCTCGACGCGGATGAGTCTGTGCCCGGGGTGCGGGAGGTTGTGCAGGGGTTGCTCGATATGGGGCGGGGGCTTGGGCTTGCCCATCTTCTGACGGATGACGGGGCGCGGCGGGAGCGGGTTGTGGCGGAGTGGACGGCACTGGTGGACGGCGCGCTGTCACAGTGACACCCCGCCTCTGCTTACCGGCCCACGGGCCCGGCGGGGGCTGGCCGCGCAGTTCCCCGCGCCCCTGAAGGGGCGGTTTTTTGTCTGCGGGCCCGGTGGGGCTTCTCGCGCAGTTCCCCGCGCCCCTTAAGGGCAGTTCTTTGGCTGCGGGCCCGGTGGGGGCTGGTCGCGCAGTTCCCCGCGCCCCTGGAGGCGCACTGCGTGCTGCCTCCGGAGCCGATGAGATGGCGCACGCAGTGCGCATCTCAGGGGCGCGGGGAACTGCGCGAG
>NZ_JBEXOS010000099.1:0-17647 GCF_040611655.1 Streptomyces sp. NPDC006552 | reverse complement strand
GGGTATCAGTCAGCCCAACGAAGCCTCGGTCCGTCTCCATACCCGCTTCGGCTTCACCTATGTAGGCACCTACCGGGAGGTCGGCCGCAAGTTCGGCTCCGCGCGGACACACCAATAGCAGCCGCTATGGGCGGGGGCGACGCTTGTCTCTGCTGTCCTTGTGAGAGCGTCAGCTCGTGTCCCGGCCTGGGGCGGCGATCTCACTCGTGTTACTTTTGGCGTTCATCTTACATGAGTCATCTTTGTAGCCGGATTGATTATGGCCTGGGAATTCGCCTGTGATTGCACCTGCTATCCAAAAGCTGATGCATAATCAGATACTTTGTGTATAGGTCCAGTTCGCCTCTCAAAGATGTTGGCTTACGTGGTGGCTATCTCGTCCGTGTTCTTCTCCCTCCCCTACCCCCGCCTCGGACGGTGCGAGCGGTAGCAGGGGTGGGCCGCAAGCGTTTTCTCCTACGGCCCACCCCATTCCATTCTGGGTTGCGGTCTTACGCGGGCGGCAGGCCCGGCAGCACCGTGCCGGTGTACGCGGCGAGCACACTTCCCAGAGCTCCACTGACCACAGGCGAGTTGAGGATGCCGACGATGGATCCGCCCCAGCGTGTGAGCCTGCTGGGATCGGGAGAGCCGTTGGCGGCCTCGGTTTCGAGACGCGTGGCGAGCTGAGTGAACTCGAGGGCGTCTTCTTCCGGCAGTTCCAAGGCAGGCGCAGCCTGGCGCAGTGCGCGGGCGAGCATGACGACTGCCGAGGAATCGATGCCGTCCTTGTTGGTCGTGGCGTTCATTGTGAAGTCACGGCTGTTGGCGGCGATGTTGCCCGTGTTCTCTCCGATGTTGAACGTCGTGTTGCCGGTGCTGTTTCGGCGCTCGTAGGCGCTCGGGTCGCCGCCGAAGTGTTCCACGCAGTCCTGCCCTTCTGCCGTGATCTCTGCCCGCACGGGCCCTTCGGTCTGCCCCGTCTCGATGCCCGTGATCAAGCCCTTGGCGAGAAGATAGGCGCCGGCGCGGTCGATCTCCTCCGGCGTCAGTCGTCCTCCCTCGTGGAGCGAGTGCGGAGACTGAAGAGCGCCCTCCACGATGGGATAGCCCACGCCCTCGTTCTTCTGCTCCCACAACCAGGTCAGCAGGCCCTTACGTGCAGCGGCGCTGCGCGCTCGAGGATCAGCGCGCCGACGTTGGCGTTCCTGTACCCATTGCAGTCCCTGAGGTGTCAGACTGGCTGCTGGATCGCCCATCGTGGCCCAACGATCGCTCAGCAGCCCCCACTCCTTGCATGTCAGCAGGAGGCGGAAGCACTGTTGTTCGTCGAGACCATGCTGTTCGCCAAAGGCAGTGATCGTCACGTACTCCGCCAAATCTGCGGCCGTCTGTTCGTGGACCCACTCCACAAGCGGCTCATGTAGGGCAACAAAGTCGATGGCCATGGACCCACTCCTTGTCGGTGCTGCGAAGCTCATAAGCGTAGAACCCGCCACTGACATCAGGCGCTCCAAGACGGGCGCGCTGCTCCTCGTCTGCCGACGAGAGGGCACCCGTCGTGGAAGGGCACACCTAGACGCTCCGGGGATGCGGTGGTGATGGAGTGGATCAGTGGGCGGAGTTGCGCTTGCTGAAGACCCAGCGCAGGACTTCTTGGTCGACGCGGGGGCGGCCGGTGCGTTTGAGGGCGGTGTGGGTGAGGGCGGTCAGGCGGGCCCAGTTGCGGAAGTTGCCGTGCGCGGCGCGGCTGTCGGCGTAGGCGAGGTCGTCGGGGTCGGCGTCGGCCCAGATGGGGTGGTAGAGCGGGATCGTCTGGAGGACCTCGCCTTGGGTGAGGCGGGTGAAGCGCTGCCAGATGAAGGGCCCGATGTCGGTGGCGGTGCGGGCACGAGCGAGGAGTTCGCGGTGGACCGCGGAAGCATTGCCGTGCCAGTACGCGAGTAGCACCCGGATCTCGGGAATGATCTCGAACCGGTCGGCCCGGCGTGCTCCCGGACGAGCAGCTGAGGCGGGGGTGGTGGTGGCTTCGGCGAGCCAGCGCCACACCGAGCGTTCCGAGACGTTCAGGCACTGGGCGGTGGCGCAGACATGGGCACGGGTGAGTCGGCGTGCGGCGCGCAGGATGAGCAGACGACGCACCGCTGGGGCCCGCAGTGCCGTCAACGACACGGGATCCAGCACGAGCTCGGACCGGGGTGGCGACACCGTTGGGGCCTCGTCATCAGGGGTTATCGCGGTCATGAGGGGTGTCCTTCGGCCCGCGGGGCGGAATCGGTCAGGGCTGACACGGGACCGACGGGAACAAGCCCGCGTCAGCAGGGCACGGTCGACCACGGCCTCGGGAGTACGGGCCAGGGCCGCATACGCGTGGGAGGTGATCTTCGCCCAGGTACGGAAATTGCCCCTCGCGTGCGTGGTGTTGGCATGGGGCAGGTCGGTGTCCGACGCGGCGTCCACAGGGGTGGAACAGGCGCAGCACAGTGGGGACCTGTTCCCCGTCCAGGCGAGGTACCTGTTGCCAGGTCAGCACCCGGGAGGCCAGCGTCGGAGCCCGCGCCAGGCCTGCGTCGTCGGCGCGTCCACCAGCAGACGCAGATAGTCCAGCTCTGGCGCGGCGATGCGCTGCACGTCATCGATGACCACGACGACTGGGGCCTGGAATGCCTGGAGCACGGTGCGGGCGGCGGCGTCCGTCCGGTTCGTCAACGCCGTGGCCGGCAGACCGAACGCGGTCAGCAGCGCCGCCCGCAACTGCGGCAGCGCCGGCTTCACCGCCACCAACATGCGGTGCACCTCGGTACGGCGCGGCAGCACACGCAGCGCCTGATGGATTGCGACCGTCTTGCCGTGCCCGGGGTTGCCGTCCACGCACACGCTCCCGCGGGCGGCCAGAGAGTGCGCGAGGGCCTCGGTGACAGCGCCGAGCTGGCGGGTGGAGACAAGGTGCGCGCCCGGCACGTACAGACGCGCCCCTTCGGCCAGTGACGCAGAGGGGCAGGGCCGCGCAGAGCAGTGTCCTCGGAGTTCTCCTCCGGCTCGGTGACAGCGAGCGGGGCCCGGCCCGCCTCATCGACCGTCCCCGGCAAAGCCAGCTCGGCCAACGCCTGGTCGTAGGGGGCAAGATCGGTGCGGGCGTAGCCGGGCCGGGCAATATCAAGGACCCGGCCCGCACGCCGTTCCCGCTGCACCGCCTCATACAGCGTCGTTAACGACGGCAACCGGTTGCGGCCCAGCGCGGGCAGTACCTCATGGGCATGCTCGCCCATCCAGCGGTACAGGGCCTTCACGTTCCCGCCCAGCTCCCCCAGCCGGGCCCACAACGCATCCGTCAGTGCGAACGCCGAACGCTGCCACCTCCAGCCACCGCCACACCGTCCGCAGATGGACCCCCGCCGACTGTGCGGCGATCCGCACATGCACTGTCCGAAGCGCCCCCGCCTCCTCCAACGCGAGAAGACGCCGTACCACCACCGGCCGCAACGCAGCCCGCTCCGGCGCCCCAGTGCCGTTCACCGGACTGCGTGCGAGCGACGATTCCGGCGGAAACGCCCCTGCAGCTCGGTTCGAACCCCGAGCGCGCCCGGCAGAGCGAACCTTGCGCTGCTATACAAGGGGGCGAGGGCGCAGCAGGTTGGGGTTTTCGCGTCCTCCTGGGATGCGGATGATGACGACGAGGCATGGTTCGGATTCGCCGGGACGCTGGACGGGTTCGATCCAGATGCTCTTGAAGAGGTTGACGGCACCTTCGGCGTCGACGGTTTTATCGAGGGCGAGCAGGATGGCGAAGCCCGCATTGGTGTTTTGATATTCGGCGGCTTGGGCGACGTATTGACGTAGTGCGGTTTCGCTGGCGTCGTCTTCTTCGATCTTGCATTCGACGTTGAATTGCACGGCGCCGAAGGAGACGAGGATGTCGGTTCTTCCGCCTGCCTTGTCGATCACTTCTGAGTTGACGACTCTGAAGAGTGCCGAGAATTGCAGTACTTCCCGGTAGTGCTGATGGAATAGAGCTTCGTCTACTTTCTGCTTCTTTCCGTCTTTGTCGCGTTTGTGGAGGTGTTCGGTATAGGAGCCGCCCATCTTCCGACCGATGTCGTAACAGAGGTAGGCGAAGCGGATTGTGGCTTCCAGGAGAGCGGTGAACTCGTCGGCGATGCCGGGAATCCAGTCGCTGGAGTTCTCGAGCTGTTTGAGGAGTCGCGCCTTGAGGCGGCCGTACTTGGGGTCGGCGATGGCTTCGAGGACGTCGTCGTGGGTGCGCAGGCTGAGTTCCAGGCGGTCGAGGACGGGCTCGGGCGTCTGGTCAACGAACGCAGCGAAGTTGTCCTCGAGTTGGTGCGCCAGCCGTTGCCAGCGTCGTGCTTTTCCCCGATCACCCGCCTGCTGGTCGGGGGAGGTTTCGCTGGTCTTGGTGCGGTGGATGAGTGCGGCGTGGAGTTGCTGGGCCGCGGGATCGTCGCGGAGTTGCTCGTCATGGGACAGTGCGTGCTTTAGGAAGCGCTGCCGGTGCTCGTGCTGGAGGAAGGCGTCCTCGATGACGGGTGCCACCAGGGTCTCCACGGCGGCGGCCGCGGGGGTGTCTGTGAGTACGGTGACCGTGTTGTGCGCGGTGTACGCGCGAAGCAGTGCGGTGAGGATGCCGTGTCCGTCCTCGTACCAGGGGTCATCGTGTGCCAGGTGTGCGGCTGCACCATCCAGCACGACGGTGAGTTCCGACCAGGCGATCACATCGTTGTGGCGTGGTCGGGCCCAGGTCGGGGTGCGGGTGCGATAGCGAGAGTCCCGGTAGCGGTGGAGGGTGTCGCGCAGGGTGGATGCGGCTGAGCGGACGCGTGTGGGGGCATCGGGAGCGGACAGGCCGAGGACGGCTTCGATGGCGGCGTGGTAAAGCTGGGCGTCCAGGCGGTCGGGGTCGATGGTGATCAGTTCGGCCAGCCGGTCCTGCGTTTTGCGGAGTTGCCCGGCCATGGGCGCGTACTGGTCTTGTTCCAGCGCCTGGCGCAGGTCGCCGAGGGCGAGCTCGAATGCGGCGTCGCGGCAGGTGTGTTCGAGCATCAGGCAGCGTTCGAGGGCGTCGCGGAGACCGGCGCTGGGATGGTGGGCGTCCAGGACGCCGAGGAGACGGGGCAGGCGACTGGCCATGGCCTCGGGGAGTGCGGTGGGGTCTTCGGTTGCTTCGTCCATGGCGCCGAGGAGACGCGCCGCGCTCTTGATGACGCCGGCGAGGGTGAGTTGGACGAGGCAGTCTGCGGCTTCCACCCCGATGAGGGCCGCGGCAAGGTCGTCGCCGGCGTCCTGGGCTTGCTGGAGGCGGGCGAGCAGCACGCGGCTCAGGGGGGTGCCGAGTTCACGTGTCAGGGCTGGGTGGCTGGTGAGGGCGTCGGTGGCGCTGGCGAAGGCAGTGTGGTTGGTGCTGGTCCGGAGGCCGTTCAGGATGGCGTCGTACAGCGGCTTGCACGCTTCGGTACCGACGGCGTCGCGGTGGTGTGCGGTCGCCTGGACGAGGTGGTGGAGGAAGGGGCCCTGGGCGAGGTGGTCCGCGGCGGCAAAGACGGCGTCGAGGCCTCCGAGGTCCTCCACGGTCGGGCCGCTGCGAAGCTGGGGGCGGGAGGCACGGGTGGCCCACTGGGCCAGGCGTTCGTCGATGGCGTGCACGATGCCTTGCGCCTCCTCTGTCGTCGCTGGGCACCCCTGGCGGCCTGGCCTAGAAGAGGTGGCGTTTGTCAGGACCGGTCACGGTACGGTCGTCGGGGAAGAACTCCCAAACCGCGTCGTCGATTGACGTGATCACGATCTGGATGCCCGGGTCGTCTGCCGCGGTCTCGTAGAGCGTCTGGATGCACTTGCGCGCATTCTCGGGGGAGAGTTCCTCGGCGGTGGGCGCGTCGATGAGCAGCAGACCGGGGTGAGACATGATGCCGCGTTTGCGGCCGACTTTGATCATGCCGACGATCGCCGCGATGCGCGTGCGCAGGCGGTCGGTGGGAATGAACGAGCTAAAGGGATGCTTGGCGCCGGTCTTGCGGGCGTTGAGTTTTCCGTCCAGGCCCAGGTTGACACTGGTCAGGTTGGCCACCCCCAGGTCTCGTGCGATGCTGACGATCTCGGTGTTGAGGTCGGTGAAGAGGGTCTTGCTGTGGTCTGCGCGGTTCGTGCGGCTGCGGGTCCTGGAGCCGGAAGGCGCGTACTGGCTGCGCGGCATCGAAGCCGCCGCCCGCTACGTCAAAGAGCACGAGAACGGGCCGCTGGCGGCGCCATACGGCTTCGTGACACCCAAGGAGTGGGCGCCTGCGGGTTTCCCGCTGGGGGTGTGGCTGGCCCACCAGAGGCGCTCCTACAAGGCCGGCCAGCTCGACCCGGAGCGGGTCCGGGAGTTGGACGGGCTGGGCATGGTGTGGGCGCCGCGCGAGGACGCCTTCGCGGACGGCCTCACCGCGGCGCGGGCCTGGGCTGAGGTCCACTCACATTTCCTGCCGCCGGCCACCGCGGTCTGGAACGGGTACCCGGTGGGGAAATGGGCCAAGAACATGCGGGACGCGGCCAGGCTCGCTGACCGGATCGCCGCGCGCCGGGAAGCGGGTGAGCCGGTCGGGTCGGAGGCCGGGGCGCTCACCGACGAGCGGCGCCAGGCACTGGACGACATCGACCCGGGGTGGTGCCCGGCGTGGGACACCGGTTGGCAGCGCTGCCTCCGACTCGTTCAGGCCCACCTCGCCGGTGGCGGGAGCCTGCCGACGGGGGCCGGGGACGTCGTCGTACAAGGCGAAGACCTCGGACGCTGGGTGAACGCGCAGCGCTACAGCTACGAGCAGCTGCTGCCCGCCCAGCAGTGGCTGGTGAACGCGCTCGGCATCGAGCCGGCCGAAGAGGAAGAGCAGCCGGTAAAGGTAACCCAGGCCCACAAATGGGCCCTCAACCTCGCCGCCGCCCGCCAGTACCGGGCCCGGGAAGGGCACCTGAACGTGCCCCGCAAACACGTCGAAGCCCTGCCGATGGAACTGGCCGGGCCCGCCGCCGCCGGACGCGAGACCACCCCCGACGGTGACGTTCTGGTCGACCTCGGCATGTGGACCACCAACGTCAGGAGGCGTGCCGACCGGCTCACCGATCAACGACGAGAGGCGCTCGACCAGTTGAGCATGCGTTGGTGAGTTGTGAGACATCTGGGCGAACGACGGCCCCTGGTCCGGCTCGCGCCAGCTCCGGGTCGCCGATGAGCTGAAGCACGACCCGCAGACTTCAGGCGAAGCCGCCCGCCGGGAATGAGTGCTGAGGAACACTGACGGCATGACAGAAACGGTCGCCGTGGCCCTGGTCACCGCGCTCTCGACGCTCATCGCGGCAGGGTTGACCGGAGCGGTCACCTTGCGGCTGCAACGGCGCCAGGCCGCCGCAGAACGGCTGCGGCTTCGTGAGGAAGCCCGGCGCACGGCGTACGCCGACCTGCTCTCAGCATCAACGGACGCGTGGATGGCAGTCGACCGGGCCTGGGGGCTCTATCCACCAAACTCCGATGAGCCGAGGCCTCCCGAGATCCAAGAGGGCCTGGCCGTCCTCAAGCGACTGGAGCAGGCACTGCACGTGGTCACGCTGTACGGCCCGCCCGCCCTCGACTCCAAGGCCGCAGCGCTGTACAACTCCGCGGACCAGGAGTTCTGGAATATCGTGCGCGTGCTGATGGCCAACGTGGGCGAACAGCAGTCGGCTATCGCACTGGCCGAGCCCGATCAACAGCCCAACGGCGAGGCACGCCTCGCCGCACGCGCTGCCTTCACCGTCGCCGCTCGCATCGCTCTCGACACCGCCGGCTGAGAGCCCCACCATCACCAATGTCTTCGCAGATACATGTCCCAGCCACCCCGGACCCGCGCAGGCGCCTGAGGTCGGGCCGGAGGCCGGGGCGCTCACCGAGGAGCGGCGCCAGGCGCCGGACGACATCGACCCTGCGGGGTGCACGGCCTGGGACACCGGATGGCAACGCTGCCTCCGCCTCGTGCAGGCGCACCTGGCCGGCGGCGGGAGCCTGTGGCCTTGTTCACGAGAATGGGCAGCAGATGTTCACCACTTCGGGAGGCGCCACAGCCCACCGGAAGTTCGAACACTGAGTGAGTCGCTTGCCGTAGTTAGGGGCGGCGGCTGGCACTTGCCCGCTCTGCCTTGATACCCCCACGACGGCGGCAGGTGTCGCTCCCCCAACAAAGGAGAAAACAGGTTGGCTGGCTGCCTGGAGAGCTGCGACGATGCGGTTGTTTCCCAGGCGGAGGACACTTGTTCGTTTTCGTGTGCGCTGGATGCGGCGCCGAGTTGACCACCTCCCTCTCCCAGGTCTCACTGCCAGTCCACGCCCGTCAGAAGTACGGGAACGGGGCCCAGCTTCCGGTGCTCATGGAGTCTGGGACGTTTGCCGTGGACCCGGACCCCTGGGGAGGGCCGTGGCGGATATGGGACGAGATCGATCCGAGCGAGGCGGAGGCACTCGGCATCTACGCGCCGGTCTACGCCTTGTCCGACAGCCCGCCCGGGGCCAGCGTCATCGCGCCCGGTGACATCCGGGGAACCCGGCTGATTCCTGAAAAGCGCGGCGGTGCCTGCTGCGGCCTCGACGGAGCCGACGGGCCCAACATGGCCTGCGAGGTATGCGACCTCCCCGTGGCGACCAGGGTCGACGACTGCTCGCTCTGGCAGGCAGTGCGGCTCAGCTCGGACGCCGTGCGCCGCGTCCCCGTTGAGGGTATCGACGCTGCGCCTCTCTCCTGGGCCGAACTGGCAGAGAAGGGGGAAAGAACGCCCCCGTTCGAGCCGATTGCCACGTGGGGAGGACGGTTGGGGTCGAACCACTACTGGTCATGGAGCCCTCAGTGGGAGGCGGCAGCTGGCCAGGCGCTCGCCCACCTGTTGGTTGCCTCCCAAGGGCAGCCGGTGAAGGTCCCGGAAGGTCTCACCGCGGACGTGTTCCAACGCGCGCTCGACGCCCTGCTGTCGGCAGGCCCTCCGAAGCGGCGCGCCGTCCTGGCTGGACCGGGACAGCCCTCTCCAGACGCGGGCGTCAACATCCTTCTCGTACCGGTCCATCCCCAGACAGGTCGAACCTGGACGTCGGCCAGCACGACTGCGTCGGCATACCGGGTGCCTCTGCCGCTGGGGGTGTGGCTGTGGCTGGTCTCTCCCCAGCCGTACTTGCCGGTTCCCGCGTCAGGCCGCATACCCCGAGACGTACTCCGCGACAACCCGCTCCCGCTGCTCCCCAACTACCTGTTCCGAGCCGACCGGGGCACGTTCGAGCACACCTTGGTCCGGCTACCAGCCATTCGCAGCCCGTGGTTGCGCACGATCCTCGTGAACCTCAGGCAGGGCACCTCGGCCGACCCCTTCTAGCCGTCTGGCAATCGAACAGCGCCAGACTCTCGTGCCTCCCAAAGTGGTCGACAACTGCTGTCCGATCTCGGGCTCTGGCACAACTTCCGTGAGGCCAAGCCGCCCGGCCTCCTCGGTTGAGACCGAAAGGCAGGGGCGTTGCGGTTCGAATGGGATCTTGA
Source organism: Streptomyces sp. NPDC006552 (assembly GCF_040611655.1). Taxonomy (NCBI): domain Bacteria; kingdom Bacillati; phylum Actinomycetota; class Actinomycetes; order Kitasatosporales; family Streptomycetaceae; genus Streptomyces; species Streptomyces sp. NPDC006552. Next base: position 8,129 of record NZ_JBEXOS010000099.1, on the reverse strand, counting down.
TCTGGATCTCCGTGGCGTAACCCCTGTCGGTGCACCACTCCCGGCACGCCCACCGGACGCGCGCCTGACGAGATCTCAGCCGTCTGGCCTGTGGGGTGACGGCGGCCATGACAAGCTCCCAATAGGCGGCCATTTACCGCCCCACTGATGGCTACGGGATTCCCCGCGTACGGCCAAATTTCTCCCCGCTCGCTCCGACAGGTCCTGCTCGGCGAGGCTCGAGCGGGTGAAGAACAGCAGGGAGATCATGGAAATCCTTGAGGCATTCGACCTCACGGGGAGTTACCGCGCCGCAGCCGAGCTGGCCGGATGCGACCACCAAACTGTGGCCCGCTATGTGAAGATGCGGGCCGCCGGCCAGAACCCCGGGCAGCACCGCCACCGGGCTCGTGCGATCGACGACTACCTGCCGAAGATCGAGGAACTGGTGGTCCGCTCGCGGGGCAAGGTCCGCGCGGACGTGGTGCACAAGCGGATCACCGCGATGGGCTTCACGGGTGGGGAACGCACCACCCGCCGCACCGTCGCCGAGGCGAAAGCCCAGTTCAGGGCCGGTCGGCGGCGGATCTATCGGCCGTGGGTGACCGAGCCGGGGCTCTGGCTGCAGTACGACTTCGGCGACGGCCCGGTGATCAAGGGCCGCAAGACCACGCTGTTCTGCGCCTGGCTGGCCTGGTCGCGTTTCCGCGTCGTCATCCCGATCTGGGACAAGACGCTCCCGACGGTCACCGCGGCTCTGGACGCCTCGTTCCGCAGGCTCGGCGGGGTGCCCGCGTCGTGCTCACGGACAACGAGAAGACGGTCACCACCGATCACGTTGCCGGGATCGCGGTCCGCAACCCGGAGATCGTCGAGGTCGCCCGGCACTACGGCACGACGATACGCACGTGCGTCCCGGCGGACCCCGAAACCAAGGGCGGTTTGGAGTCGACCGTGAAGATCGCGAAGGCCGATCTGGTCCCCAAGGACGTGAACCTGCGGGAGGAGTACCAGACCTTCGGCTAGCTGGAGGCCGCCTGCCGCAGCTTCTGCGAAGAGGTCAACTCCCGTACTCACAGGGCGACTCGCAGCAAGCCGGCCGAACGGCTCGCCGAGGAACGGCAGCGTCTTCACCCGCTGCCGCGCGAGCCGTTCACCGCGACCTTCGGCACCACCCGCCGGGTCACCTGGGAGTCGACGATCTCGGTCGAAGCGGTCCGCTACTCGGTCCCGCACGAGCTGATTGACACCCGCGTCTGGGCCCGCTTCCACGGTGACGAGCTGATCGTCACCGCCGTCGACGAGGACGGAACGGCCCGTGAGGTCGCCCGCCACCACCGAGGCGAGCCCGGCAGCCCGGTCCTGGAGGATGCCCACTATCCGCCACGCGAGAACAAGCAAGCCGACCGCACCCCGCGGGCCACCTCCGCCGAGGAGGCCGCGTTCCTGCAGCTCGGGCCAGGGGCTGCGTCCTGGCTGATCGAGGCCGGGGCGGCAGGCGTTCGCAGGATCAAGGCCAAGATGGCCGAGGCCGTCGCCCTCTCGAAGCTCTACTCGGCAGCGGAAGTTGACCGCGCGCTGGGCACCGCCGCGGTCACCGCCCGCTTCGCGGACAAGGACCTGCTCTCCATCCTCGACTACCAGGCCGTCCACGGCCTGGCCGAACCGGTCCGCCGCAGCGAGAACCACTCGCTGCAGCCCGGCACCTCCGCCTGGTCCGCCCTCGGCGCCCCGGCCACGAACACTCCTGATCTTTCCGAGTACGACGAAAGCGACCAGCTCTGATGGCCACCCCTCTTCGCACCGTCCTCGGCACGAACGGCGACCCGCTCGCCGAGGCCATCGAACTCACCAAACGGCTCAAGCTCCCGCACATCCGCAGGTCGTTGACCGACATCATCCCCACCGCGAAGGCCCAACGCTGGGATCCCGCCGAGGTCGTTCGCGTCCTTCTCGCCGAGGAAGCCGCCGGCCGCGACCGGGCCAACCTCCACACCCGCCGCAAGCGGGCCGGCTTCCCCACCGGCAAGACCTTCGGCGACTGGCACGAGACCAAGTCCTCGATTCCCCGGGCCACCCAGGACGCCCTCAAGAGCTTGGAATGGGTTGGCCGCCGCGAGAACTTCTGCATCTGCGGACCCTCGGGAACCGGAAAGTCGTACTTCACCGAGGCCCTCGGACAGACCGCGGTCGAGGCCGGGTTGACCGTCGGCTGGTTCACCATCGAGGACCTCGGAGCCCTCGTCCGCCGCCATCGCGCGGACGACTCCATCGCCCGAGCCCTCGCGAAGATCGTCCGCTTCGACCTGATCATCGTCGACGACATCGGTCTCCTGCCCGTCTCCGAGGACGCCGCCGAGGGCTTCTACCGCCTGGTCGATGCCGCCTATGAACGGCGCTCGATAGCCGTCTCGAGCAACCTCCACCCCTCCGGCTTCGACGAGATCATGCCCAAGACCCTCGCCACCGCGACCGTCGACCGGCTCCTCCACCACGCTCACGTCACGGTCACTCAGGGTGACTCGTTCAGGTTCACCGAAGCCACCACCGGCAAGGGAGTCAAGCCCTTCAGCTGTCCCACACCACCCGAGGGCGGGGAGATATCTGGCCGCCACCGGGGAACTTCCACTGGCCGTCAGTGGGGAGAACTACTGGCCGCCTCTAGGGAGAACTACATGGCCGTTGACACGGGGTCGAGCTGCGACGTTCTGCGGTCTTCTGTTCCTCGCGATGCCGGACGCGGGCCTGGCGGGCGAAGGCGTCACCGGATTCCGTCACGGTGACGTCATAGCCGAACGCCGCAGGTGAACCGCATGGCACAGGGCTTTCGCAGAGGGGTGTGACGGGCTGTCGATGCGCCCCGCGCTCTCCCCGTTCGCGCCTGTCATGAGCGGTTCACTCCACTCCATTCTGGTCATGACCTGGGCTGATAAACGGTTGAGCCGACCACCGCCGGTGGCTGGCCCGGTCCGGGACACGAGGGCGGTGACGTCATGTCGGACTGGGTCGGGAACGTCTCACGGACACGTTACGAAGAACTCGTCGCGGAAGCGCGCGAGCTGATCGCGCAGGTCACGAAAGCCCAGTTCGCGCTGGGAGACAAGGCCCTGATCATCGAGCCGATGCGGCCGCTGGGAGGGTCGGTGGCCAAGGGAAGCGAGGACCTGTTCACGGTCGAGGAGGCACTCTAGCTGTTCGCCAACGACATCGGTGTCTCCCGCAAGACCGTTGAGGACTGGCGGTGGGTGTCCTCGCGCTGGCCGAAGGAGAGGCGGAAGGACGGTGTCTCCTACACCGTTCACAAGATTCTCGCCTCGATCCAGGACGAGGAGGAACGAGGGGTGTCGGTCGATGACGCTCCTTTCAACCCGCGTTCCAACCGCAAGCAGTGGACCACCGACGGGGCGAAACGCCTGGTCGGGCAACAGGTCGATAATCCGGTCTCGGCCGAGGAGAAGGTCCGGGCGGTCAAGGACCTCACCCGCGATGAGGCCAGACCCGCAGGACTCCAGACCAAGCAGCTGGTCGCAGCCACCCGTCTCTCCCCGTCCCAGGTCGCCCGCGGGGTCCGTCACCTGCGTGATGTCGGGGCTTCAGAGCATCTCACCCCGATCATCTGGCGCCGCAAGGACGGCTACCTCTTCTCCGAGGAACCAGCCGACTGGATCGAATACGAGAAGAAGCAGTTCCGCCTCGTCCTGGGCCGCCTTACCCGGTTGATCACGGGGACGCTCGACCCGCACCTGATGCGGCACCCCAACGACGAATGGGCCCAGCTCGCATCCGCCCAGCTCACCGGTGTTCGCGCCACTCTTGCCCAGCTCTCCAAGTGATCCCGGACCTTCTCCCATGCCAGCTTCTACCATCCGCCGGCGCCGCTACCCGTCCGACACATCCGTCGCGGAGTGGACGCTGATCGAACAGCTGCTTCCCCTGCCCGCCTGCCCGAGCAGGACGGTTGGTCGGCCGGAGGAATGGCACCGCCGCGACATTGTCGACGCGATCCGCTACCTGGTCGACAACGGCGTCAAGTGGAGGGCCCTACCCGCGGACTATCCGCCCTGGCAGACCGTCTACTACCACTTCGCCGCCTGGCACCGCCGCGGCGTCATCGGCTTTCTCCGTGATCAACTACGGCGGCAGATCCGCACTGACCAGGGGCGATGCCCCTGGTCAGTGACGTTGATCGTCGATTCGCAGTCGGTCAAGGGAGCCGAGACCGTCTCCAAGGCCACCCGCGGGTTCGACGCCGGGAAGAAGATCAATGGACGCAAGAGACACATCGCCGTCGACACCCTCGGGCTTCCGGTGATGATCACGGTCACGCCCGCCGACACCACCGACCGGGACGCGGCCAGCGGACAACTCACAGCCAGGCGGCAGGAGATCAAAACGCGATGGCGGCGCCTCTCCGCCGCACGTCAGGCTCTGCTCACCCTGGCCCACCTGCGGTGCGGTGACACCTACGCCCAGCTCGCCGCCGGATTTGGCATCGGGATCGCCACCGTCTACCGCTACATACGTGAAGCCGTCGACACTCTGTCCACCCTCGCCCCGTCCTTGGCCGAAGCGATGAGAACGATCCGGACGAAGGCGTTCGTCATCCTCGACGGCACCCTGCTGCCGATCGACCGCATTGCCGCCGACACCCCGTACTACTCCGGGAAACACACACGCCACGGCACGAACGTCCAGGTCCTCACCGACCCGTTCGGACGACTGCTCTGGGCCTCGCCGGCTCTGCCCGGCTCGACCCACGACCTGACCGCCGCGCGCCAGAACGGGATCATCGAGGCCCTCGCTGATGCGGGACTCAAATGCTGGGCGGACAAGGCGTATCAAGGTGCTGGCGGATCCGTCCGGGTACCATTTCGGCGTCGTCGGCTCAGGCGGTGGAAGCGACGGCACAACACCACCCACGCCAAAATCCGATGCGTCGGCGAGCGGGCCATGGCGACCCTCAAGGGCTGGCGCCTCCGGCGAAAGCTCCGCTGCAGCACCAGGCCTTCCGTGCAGGCATCAATCCTTCTGCTTGATAACCCGTCGAGCGTCGGCTAGTTGAGATTCCTTCTGCTTTTTCGCCGCTTGAACCTCTGCAGAGTTCATTTTGATCAGCGACTGTTGCTTCGATCTCTCAACTCCGTACCAGACGCCTACTAGGTTCACTCGTTTCTTGCAGTTGACGTCAGCGACAGCGACCTTAATCTCAGCTTTATTCTCTATATTTCCTTGAAACTTCGAGTCTGCCGCTGGCGCGTAGGGGTTCGGATAGCTATACCCCTTTGAGGTCATACAAGAAGCCCAGGTAGAGAATGCGGCCTGAACCTGGGGGTCCTTTTCGCTCTCCATGAAGCCCTTACGGTCAAGTTCGCGGATTTTCGACGACTCGCCGAAAGTCATTCCTTTCGGGGTGAGCCTTCTTTCACCAACCTTCCAGCAGCCTCCGCTTGGTATTTCGCGCCCGTTGAACTCCGTCACCTTGGGCGCCTGCTTCCCATTCGATGAGCTGGTTCCGGTCAGGATCAGCCGTTGATCCCGAGACAGACCCCATTTCTCCTTCTTGGCCGTTCTCGGGTCTCGGCTTCCCAAATGATAGCCATGCTCCCTGGCCATTTTTTCATCCGCTAGGCCGTAACGACGTTCCATCCTGTTTACCGGACCGATCTGAGTCCGCTCAGGCGGCTCAGGAAGGCTGACGCCGAAATCCCTCATACACTCTCTAGCGAGAACTATCGAAGCCGAATTCAGCTCCGCTATTTCGTCATTCGAAAAAAGGGCCTGATGGATCGGCAAACGGAGGCGGGTCGAGTCTAGCTCTTGCGTATGGTCGCCCAGGCTAGTTGCAGGTTCGGGCCCTTGAGGAGAGCTAGAGGCTGAGCAGCCAGAAACGACCATCAGGGCTGGAACGAGCGCAAGAGCGGCCTTTGGAAAGCGGCAGATGTTCCGATAAGAAGCTGTCTTCATGAGGGACCTAGCGTGTACCTGTACGACGAAGACGTGTGCATCCAGGCAGACATCTCCCTGAGTGCACACGCCACTTCAGTGCATGGTGCTGAGGCCAAACAGATAGCCCCACCCCTCTTTAGAGAGGATTGAAGATCTCCAGCGATGCGTTGTTGTTGTACGTGTCCGCCAGATTCCTCCAAGAACCGGCACCGACCTGGTCATAGAGACCGAGGTAACCGCTGTTAAAGTAGACCCGCGCGTAGCAGTTGGACGCACTACATCCACTCTGCACGTACTCAGCTGATGCCGCGTTGTTCTTCACTGCGACGCCAGCCCCGGCTCCGCTACTGTCGAAGGTGTACCCGGCCAGGTTGGAGACGTTGCTACTGAACTTGGCCTTCGCGCCCCCGTGATTCGAGTTGTAGTAGAAGCAGACGTACCCATCGGTACAGCGGCCAGAAGTGGCGGCGGACGCAGGAACAGCAGCCATGACGGTCCCCGATATCGCAGCCGCCAGAGCGAGTCCAACTATTCTCTTCTTCACCTGAGATCTCTTTCGTCAGTCCTGGGATCTGAACGAAAATGATCATGACTACGAAAGACTCTTGCTGTCAAGAGTCAATTCCAGTCATCCAGATGCCGAATATTACCGGCCTTACATGGACTTTCTATAGTATATGCATTTTGGGGCATAGCTCCATATTTGATCAAAAATGAGAGATGGTGAACGTCACTGACGGCGGGTAGCATTGAACCCTTGGTCTGCGCCCGCAAGAATGTGAAGGTCGTAAATTGAAGTCCGCTGTCTGGGTATCTGGAATCACAATGGCTGCGCTCGCCGTGGTTGGCGTCTTGGCCGTGGACGCCAAGCAAAGCGTTACCGATGGGAAGTCAGCCAGCGTCTCCGACAAGGAGGCGAACCCCAGACGTCCCCCAAGCCGAACAAGAGCGCCATAGATAATCTCCTCCCTCAATCCGGGAGCGGTCCCAGGATTATCTTTTCCCTTTCACGGAACAGGGTTTGGATCGTCGATTCCAAAGGTGACGGCGGGAAGTCTTTCGCGGCCACCCCGGGCGACATACTGCCCGGGATAGGTGAATACAAGGTCGAGTCGCGTAAGAAGACAGGGATGGGTGGTGACGGTGCCACGATCGAGAGTGTCCTGTATTTTGATCAGGATAAACGCGGGTGGGTTGCCTTCAGCGCCCAGAAAGGGCTTCGGGATGCCGGCTCAGCTCCCTCGCATTCAGGCGGAGGGATCCGGTTGACCGAGAACGCTAGCCAAGAGCTCTGGACAGAGGGAAGGGTCGGAGAAAAGGTGGTCGTCGTGAAGTAGCAATGCCGCCACCGACCTGCCGAGGGCAGTCCAGATGGCGCCCACGAATTCGGCCTCGGGGAACATCGATACAGCGGTTGGCGCTGAGATTGATCTTGTTCAGGGCGTGAGGGAACTGCCCTGTACGACAATAAGGACGCTCGACGACATCGACCCCGGTTGGTGCCCGACCTGGGACACCGGCTGGCAACGCTGCCTCCGTGGAGGCGCACCTGGCCGACGGGGGAGCCTGCCGACCGCGGCGGTGGACGTCGTCGTCCAGGGCGAAGACCTCGGACGCTGGGTCAGTGCGCAGCGGTACGGCTTCGAGCAGCTGCTCCTGGCACAGCAGTGGCTGCTGGAGCACGTGCTCGGCATCGAGCCGGCCGGAGAGGAAGAGCAGCCGGTGAAGGTGACCCAGGACCACAAATGGGCCCTCAACCTCGCCGCCGCCCGCCAGTACCAGGCCCGCGAAGGACACCTCAACGTGCCCCGCAAACACGTCGAAGCCCTGCCGGTGGAACTGGCCGGGCCCGCCGCCACCGGACGCGAGACCACGGCCGACGGCGACGTCCTGGTCGACCTGGGCATGTGGACCGCGAACGTACGCAGGCGGGCTGGGAACCTCGGCGCGGAACGCCGAGCCGCACTCGACCAACTCGGCATGCGCTGGTGAGAGCCGAGCGTCGGGACCACACCCGCTCGGTTGGCTGACGGCCCCCGGGGGCGCAGGTCAGCGCAATCGGACCGGGTACCTTCGGCATGCGCTGGTAAGTGCCTGTCTGGGGCTCTTAGAACGGCTAACACAATGACCTGAGTTGTCGGTGGGTGATGAGGCAGCAGGCCAGTTTGAGGAACGCTTCGTGAATGTCGGCTCGGCGTTCCCAG
>NZ_JBEXOS010000098.1:0-19189 GCF_040611655.1 Streptomyces sp. NPDC006552 | reverse complement strand
GGCCGGGTGGACGCCACGCAGGAGCAGACGGACGTCGAGTCGTTCGCCGCGCTCGAGCCGTCCTCCGACGGCTTCCGCAACTACGTGGGCAAGGGGCACTGCGTGCGCCATCTCATCGGGGAGCTGCGGCGAAGCCGCATGCTCCAGGGGCGCGGGGAACTGCGCGACCAGCCCCCACCAACCCCCAGACGAAACACAACCCATCAGGGGCGCGGGGAACTGCGCAAACGGCTCAACCCGCCCGCACCGCCCGACAGCCCACACCCCACACCCCGCCACCCCCTTGACTGGCAGAAACTTTCCCGATATCCGTGTCGCTCGGAAGTAATTTTCATCCGCCCGCATCCAGAGCCCGTGCCCCGCCCCTCCCCCGGAAGGAGCGCAAGTGCACCACCGCCACTCCAGCAAGGGTTTCTCCAGACGCACCCTGCTCGCCGCCACCGCGACCGCCGCGGCCACCGCGGCCACCGCGGCCACCGCGGCCACCGCGGCCACCGCAGGCCTGAGCGCCGCCCCCGCCCAGGCCGCCCGCCCCACCCCCGACGCGGCCCTGAAGAAGATCATCTCCGGGATGACCCTGGAGGAGAAGGTCGGCCAGCTCTTCGTGATGCGGGTGTACGGCCACTCCGCGACCGACCCCGACCAGGCCGACATCGACGCCAACCTCAAGGAGATCGGTGTCCGCACCGCGGCCGAGCTGATCTCCACGTACAAGCTCGGCGGCATCATCTACTTCGCCTGGGCGCACAACGTCCGCGACCCGCACCAGATCGCGGACCTCAGCAACGGCATCCAGACCGCGGGCCGCGCCCAGCCCTCCCGCATCCCGCTGCTGGTCGCCACGGACCAGGAGCACGGCATAGTCGCCCGGGTCGGCAAGCCCGCCACCCTGCTGCCCGGCGCGATGGCGCTCGGCGCGGGCGGCTCCCGCTCGGACGCGCGCCACGCCGCGGCGATCGCCGGCGCCGAACTGCGCGCGCTCGGCATCAATCAGGACTACGCCCCCGACGCGGACGTCAACATCAACCCGGCCAACCCCGTCATCGGCGTCCGCTCCTTCGGCGCGGACCCGGCCGCGGTGGCCCGGCTGGCCGCCGCGCAGGTCCAGGGGTACCAGTCGGCCGGCATCGCCTCGACCGCCAAGCACTTCCCCGGCCACGGCGACACGGCGACCGACAGCCACACCGGACTGCCGGTCATCACGCACACCCGCGAGGAGTGGGAGCGCCTCGACGCGCCGTCGTTCAAGGCGGTGATCGCCGCCGGCATCGACTCGATCATGACGGCCCACCTGGTCGTGCCGGCCCTGGACCCGGCGGAGGACCCGGCGACCCTCTCGCACCCGATCCTCACCGGCATCCTGCGCGAGAAGCTCGGCTACGACGGCGTCGTGATCACCGACTCGCTGGGCATGGAGGGCGTGCGCACCAAGTACGGCGACGACCGCGTCCCGGTGCTCGCCCTGAAGGCCGGCGTCGACCAGCTGCTCAACCCGCCGGACCTGGCCACCGCGTGGAACGGCGTGCTGTCGGCGGTCCGCGGCGGGGAGCTGACCGAGGAGCGCCTGGACGTCTCGCTCCTGCGCATCCTGCGGCTCAAGGCCAGGCTGGGCCTCTTCAAGGACCCGTACGTGACGCGGCGCGGCGTCGAGCACACGGTGGGCACCCGCGCCCATCTGGCCGCCGCCGACCGGATCGCCGAGCGCACGACGACGCTCCTGGTCGACAAGGACCGGCTGCTGCCGCTGAACCGGCGCACCCACAAGAACGTCCTGGTGCTCGGCGCCAACCCGGCCTCGCCCTCTCTCAGCGACGGTCCGCCGACCACCGTGCTCGGCGCGGCCCTGACCGAACTGGGCTTCTCCGCCACGGTCCTGGCCACCGGCACCGCGCCCGGCCAGGCGGTCATCGCGCAGGCGGTGGCGGCGGCCGCGGGCAAGGACGCCGTGCTCGTCGGCACGTACAACGTCACCGCGGGCAGCGCCCAGCAGGCCCTGGTGAACGCCGTCGCGGCGACGGGCGTGCCGGTCGTCACCCTGTCCATGCGCAATCCGTACGACGTGGCCCACCTGTCCGCCGCGCGGGCCCACCTGGCCGCGTACTCCTGGATCGACGTCGAACTGCGGGCGGCGGTACGGGTGCTGGCGGGGCGGGCCGCGCCGCGCGGCAGGCTGCCGGTGCCGGTGCAGAAGGCCGAGGACCCGGCGCAGGTCCTCTACCCGATCGGCTACGGCCTGCGGTACTGACCGGACAGGAAGAAGGGGGCCGCGTGAGCGGCCCCCTTCCTTCACTGCGTCCGCCGTTACGGGCGGAGCGTGAACGTCCGGGCTTCCTCGACGCGGTCGAGCTTCGCGTCGTGCGGCGCCTTGGCCGTCGTACCGGACAGGCCCGCCCACGCGAGGATGCGCTGGGTGGCGAGCGTCTTGTTGCCGGCCTCCAGGCCCGCGACGTTGGCGCCGTGGTTGGCGTGCGGCGCCGTCAGGACGTAGCTGTCCCGGGCCCCGGCACCGACGCGGAAGCGCTCGGCGCCCCACGGGTCGTTGTCGCCGTAGACGTAGAGCATGCGCGTGGCGTGGTGGCGCACCCACGTGTCGACGTCACGCATCACGTGCTTCTGGAACCTCATCGGGATGGAGCTGGGGACGAAGTTGCGCGGCGGCTGGTAGCCGTAGCGCGAGAGCTTGCCCAGCCACGGCTGCGTGATGTCGGGCGAGCCGAGCTGCGTGCCCGCCTGGTAGTAGTACGGCGTGTACTGCTCCAGGCCCTGGTCGGCGTAGGAGGACCAGCCGCCGACCGCGTCGACGTAGTCGAAGAGCGCCTGGTCGGTGACGGTCTTCGCGTCGGGCACGGCCGCGCAGGCCGACTCGGGCTGGTACTGCCAGAAGCCCCACACGAGGTCGAGGACGGTCGCCTCGTACGCCTTGTCGAGCGAGCCCACCGTGTTCACGGTGTAGTCGTTGGCGGCGAGGTACTCCTTGTACTTCTTCTCCAGCGCGGTGCGGCGCACGAGGGTCTCGCGCTGCACCTGCTGCAGGGCGACCCGGCAGTCCTTCGGGCCGACGTTCGCGAGGAAGCGGTCGTAGGCCGAGTCCTCGTCGTTGACGACGTCGTTCGGGGCGACGTAGGCGACGACGCCGTCCATGTCGCGCGGGTAGAAGCGCTCGTAGTACGTGGCGGTCATGCCGCCCTTGGAGCCGCCGGTGGTCAGCCAGTTCGCGCCGTAGACCGGCTTGAGGGCCTGGTAGATGCGGTGCTGGTCGCTGGCGGCCTGCCAGATGTCGAGCTTGGACCAGTCGGCTGGCTGCGGCCGGGACGGGGTGAAGAAGCGGTACTCGACGGAGACCTGGTTGCCGTCCACGATGCGGGTCGGCTCGCTGCGCGAGGGGTTCGTCGAGACGTTGTAGCCGCTGGTGAACATGACCGTCGGGCGGCTGACGTCCTTGTGCAGCACGGTGATCCGCTGCTGGAACGTGCCCTTGGACGGGTGCCGGTGGTCGACCGGCTGGGTGTAGTTGAGGACGAAGTAGCGGTAGCCGTCGTACGGCTTCTCCTCGATGAGGCTCATGCCGGGTACGGCGAGGAGCCGGTCCTTGATGTCGGCGGTGGCCGGTGCGTCGGCCGGCCGGGCCGCCGCCGCGGTCGACATGCCGGCCGCGCTGACCGTGCCTATGAGCACCACGAGCGACAGCAGCCATCTGAGCGCTTTGCGCATACACCCTCCCCTGGAGTTACACAGATGCTCCGGAAACTATCGGAGCCGTCCGCGCACCACCAGGGGTACTCGGTGTCCGCTCAGTACGACATCGGGCACCGGATCAGCACAGAATCCACCCGGAACTGACCGATTTCGCTCCTACGCGCCCCTTCACCCGGACACAGCGGTGCCCGGCGTGCACCGTGACGGGACCGGCGTGGTGGGTGAAGCGGCCCGTGTCGGCGACGGCGCGGTTGCCGCGCGCCTGGACGCTGACCGTCATGGCCTGGCGGACGCCGGTGCGCTTGGCGAGGGTGACGGCGCAGACATAGCTGCCGCGCTTGTAGACGACGGTCCTGCCGGTGGCGAACGACAGGGTGCGGACCTGGTGACCGGCGCAGAGCGAGGCGGCCTGCGCGCCCCCGGCGCCCGGCCCCGCCACCACCAGCAGCGCGGCCGCGACCAGCCCGGCCAGCGCGAGGACGCCGGTCCGGCGCGGCCCCCCGGCGCCGCCCCGGGCACCGGCTATGTCGCCGTCCTCACCTCTTCGCACCGCAGTCCCTCCCGTCACATCGGCACCAGAGTACTGAGGGACGGACGCGCCGGACGCCCCGCGCGGTTGCACCCCGGCCCCGGCCACCCTCGCCCACCGGCCACCCGGGCGGGCCGCTCAGGCCGCGCCCGCGCCGACGTCCTCGCCCACGAACATCCGCCACAGCTGCGCGTACCGGCCGTCGAGGCGGAGCAGTTCGTCGTGCGTGCCGTCCTCGGCGACCCGGCCGTCGGCCATCACCACGACCCGGTCCGCGCGGGCCGCCGTCGTCAGGCGGTGGGCGACGACCAGCGTCGTGCGCTTGCCCGCGATCCGGTCGGTGGCCTGGTTGACCTGCGCCTCCGACGCGAGGTCGAGGGCGGCCGTCGCCTCGTCGAGCAGCAGGACGTCCGGGTCGACGAGTTCGGCGCGGGCCAGCGCGATCAGCTGGCGCTGCCCGGCGGAGAGGTTGCGGCCGCGCTCGGCGACCTCGTGCAGATAGCCGCCCTCCAGCGTCGCGATCATGTCGTGCGCGCCGACCGCCCGCGCCGCCGCCTCCACCTGCGCGTCGCTCGCGTCGGGCCGCCCGTAGGCGATGGCGTCGCGGACCGTGCCGGGGAAGAGGTACGCCTCCTGCGGGACGACGCCGAGCCGGTGCCGGTAGCTCGTCAGGTCCAGGTCGCGCAGGTCGGTGCCGTCGGCGGTGACCCGGCCGCCGGTCGGGTCGTAGAACCGGGCGACCAGCTTGACCAGCGTCGACTTGCCCGCGCCGGTCTCGCCGACGAACGCGACGGTCTGCCCGGCGGGGATGCGCAGCGTCACGCCGCGCAGCGCCGCCTCGTCCGTGCCGTACGCGAAGTCGACGTCCTCGAAGGCGATCTCACCGCGCAGGGAGAGCACGTCGAGCGGCTCGCGGGCGCTCTTGGTGGAGGTCGGCTCGCGCAGCAGCTCCTGGATGCGGCCGAGCGAGACGGTCGCCTGCTGGTAGCCGTCGAAGACCTGCGAGAGCTGCTGGACGGGGGCGAAGAACAGGTCGATGTAGAGGAGGTAGGCGACGAGCGCCCCGGTCGTCAGGGTGCCCGCGTCGATCCGGTGCGCGCCCACCATGAGCACGGCGGCGGCCGCCACCGACGCCAGGAGCTGCACGAAGGGGAAGTAGACCGAGATCAGCCACTGGCCGCGGATGCGGGCCTTGCGGTAGGCCTGGCTGCCCGCCGCGAACCGCTCGGCGCCGTCCTTCTCGCGCCGGAACGCCTGCACGATCCGCAGCCCGGCGACCGACTCCTGGAGGTCGGCGTTGACGACGGAGACCCGCTCGCGCGCCAGTTCGTACGCCTTCACGCTGGAGCGGCGGAAGAAGAACGTGCCGACGATCAGCGGCGGCAGCGTCGCGAAGACGACGAGCGCGAGCTGCACGTCGATGACGAGCAGCGTGACCATGATGCCGAAGAACGTGACGACGGAGACGAACGCGGTGACCAGACCGGTCTGCAGGAACGTCGACAGGGCGTCCACGTCGGTCGTCATCCGGGTCATGATCCGCCCGGTCAGCTCCCGCTCGTAGTAGTCGAGGCCGAGCCGCTGGAGCTGGGAGAAGATCTTCAGCCGCAGCGAGTACAGGACCCGCTCGCCGGTGCGTCCCGTCATCCGGGTCTCGCCGATCTGCGCGGCCCACTGCACGGCCACGGCGAGCAGGGCGAGCGCCGCGGCCGTCCACACGGCGCCGAGCGCGAGCCGCGAGACGCCGTCGTCGATGCCGTGCCGGATGAGGATCGGCAGGAGCAGGCCCACGCCCGCGTCCACGGCGACGAGCGCGAGGCTGACCAGCAGCGGCCGCCCGAACCCGCCCAGCAGCCTGCGCAGCCCGTAGGACTCCTCGGGGGTGACGGCCCGCGCCTCGTCGATGGCGGGGACGTCGGTGGCGGGCGGCAGCGCGTCGACCTGTGCGAGCAGCTCGGGTGTCGCGGGCATCCCGGACAGCGCGGTGTCCTTGGGCTCGCGGTCGCCCGTCCACAGCCTGGGGGTGACGCCCCGCTCGGCGTCGAACTCGGCGTCCAGCTCGTCGCGGACGGAGGTGTCCGTGTTCTCGCGGGGCCCGGCGGCGGGCAGGGCGTGGCCGGGCGAGACGCCGCCCAGCTCGTCCGGGTCGGTCAGCAGCCGCCGGTAGAGCGCGCTGTCCCGCTCCAGCTCCTCGTGCGTGCCGAGGGCGGCGAGGCGGCCGCCGTCGAGCACGGCGATGCGGTCGGCGAGGCCGAGGGTGGAGCGGCGGTGGGCGATGAGCAGGGTGGTGCGGCCCGCCATGACGCCGCGCAGCGCCTCGTGGATCTCGTGCTCCACGCGCGCGTCGACGGCGGACGTGGCGTCGTCCAGGACGAGCAGCCGCGGGTCGGTGAGGATGGCGCGGGCCAGGGCGAGGCGCTGGCGCTGGCCGCCGGAGAGCGTGAGCCCGTGCTCGCCGACCACGGTGTCGTACCCGTCGGGCAGCTCGGCGATGAACCGGTCGGCCTGGGCGGCGCGCACCGCGGCCTCGATCTGCTCGTCGGTGGCGTCGGGGGCGCCGTAGGCGAGGTTGGCGCGCACGGTGTCGGAGAAGAGGAAGGAGTCCTCGGGCACCAGGCCGATCGCGCCGCGCAGCGAGTCCAGGGTCAGCTCGCGCACGTCGTGGCCGCCGACGAGGACCGCGCCGCGCTCGACGTCGTAGAAGCGGGGCAGCAGCAGCGAGACGGTGGACTTGCCGGAGCCGGAGGAGCCGACGACGGCGAGGGTCTCGCCCGCCCGGATCTCGAAGGAGAGCCCGTCGAGGACGGCCCGGTCGCTGCCCGCGTAGCCGAAGGAGACGGAGTCGAACTCGACGGTCGCGGGGGCGTCGGCGGGCAGTTCCTTCGTGCCGTCCTGGAGGGAGGGCTCGGTGTCGATGAGTTCGAGGACGCGCTCGACGCCGGCCCGGGCCTGCTGGCCGACGGTGAGCACCATGGCGAGCATCCGGACCGGGCCGACGAGCTGGGCGAGGTAGGAGGAGAACGCGACGAAGGTGCCGAGCGTGATCTGTCCGCGCACCGCGAGCCAGCCGCCGAGGGCGAGCATGGCGACCTGGCCGAGCGCGGGCACGGCCTGGAGGGCGGGGGTGAACTTCGAGTTCAGCCGGATGGTGCGCAGCCGCCCGGCGAAAAGGCGCCGCCCGACCTCGCGCAGCTTCCCGGTCTCCTGGTCCTCCTGCCCGAAGCCCTTGACGACGCGGACGCCGCTGACGGCGCCGTCCACGACCCCGGCGACGGCGGCGGCCTGCGCCTGCGCGTACCAGGTGGCGGGGTGCAGCCGGGAGCGGCTGCGCCGGGCGATGTACCAGAGGGCGGGGGCGACGGCGAGCGCGACGAGGGTCAGCGGCAGCGAGAGCCACGCCATGATCACCAGGGAGATGACGAAGAGCAGGATGTTCCCGATCGTCATCGGGAGCATGAACAGCAGGCCCTGGATGAGCTGGAGGTCACTGGTGGCGCGGCCGACGACCTGCCCGGTGGACAGCTCGTCCTGGCGGCGGCCGTCGAGCCGGGTGATCGTCGTGTACATCTCGGTGCGCAGGTCGTGCTGGACGTCCAGAGCGAGCCGGCCGCCGTAGTAGCGGCGGATGTAGGTGAGCGCGTACACGACGACGGCGGCGCCGACGAGCACGCCCGCCCACGACCCCATGGACCGCGAGTGGTCGCCGATGACGTCGTCGATGATGACCTTGGTGATCAGCGGTACGAGCGCCATGACGGCCATGCCGCCGAGCGAGGCGCCCAGCGCGAGCAGCACGTCCTTGGGGTACCGCCACGCGTACCCCGCGAGCCTGCGCGCCCAGCCCCGTTTCTCCGCCACTCCGCTGCCTCTCGCCGTACCGCTCGTCCTGACCTGCCGAAGGGCCAACGCGAGGGGGTACGGATTTCATCCCGTCGCAACAATCGGATCCGTCGTGGCGCCATCCACAGGTGGCACCCAGCTTCGGCACAGCCCGCGCCCACACCGCACCGGCACCGTGCACGGGTGACCACCGCGACCGAATCCCATCCCCACGCCCCCGTCCCGCCGCCGCCCGCGGCCCCGCCGACGGCGCACCGCGCACCACGCTGGTCGCTGCCGGCGCTCCTCGCGGTCCTCGCGCTCGCCGCGGCGCTGTACGCCTGGAACCTCTCCTCCTCCGGCCTCAACAGCTTCTACAGCGCCGCCGTCTACAGCGGTACGCAGAGCTGGAAGGCGTGGTTCTTCGGCTCCATCGACGCGGGCAACTTCCTGACGGTGGACAAGCCGCCGTTCGCGCTCATGGTGATGGGCCTGTCCTGCCGGATCCTCGGCTTCGGCACCTGGCAGATGATGCTGCCGCAGGTCGGCGCCGCCCTCGGCACGATCTGGATCCTGCACGCGTCCGTGAAACGGGTGTGGGGCCACGCGGCGGCGGCGCTGACCGCGCTGGTCCTCGCGCTCACCCCGATCACGGTCGCCATCAACCGCGACAACAACCCGGACACCCTCCTGGTCCTGCTGATGGTGGGCGGCGCGGCGCTCGCGCTGCGCGCCACCCGCAACGGCACGCTGCCCGCGCTGCTCGCCGCCGCGGTCTGCTTCGGCCTGGCGTTCGACACGAAGATGCTCCAGGGCTACATCGCGCTCCCCGCGGTCTTCGCCGTGTACCTGTACGCCTGCCCCCTGGGGTGGCTGCGGAAGGTCCGCGACCTGGCGCTCGCCGCCGTGGTGCTGGCGGTCTCCAGCCTCTGGTGGGCGGCGGCCGTCTCGCTGACCCCGGCGAACGAGCGCCCCTACATCGGCGGTTCGACGGACGGCTCCGCCTGGGACCTGATCCTGGGCTACAACGGCCTGGGCCGGGTCCTGGGCGGCGAGGGCAACGGCGGCGGCGGTGGGACGGGCGGCGGCGGCTTCTCCGGCGCCGCCGGGCCCGGCCGCCTCTTCAACGACACCCTCGGCGGCCAGATCTCCTGGCTGATCCCGTTCGCGGCGATCGCCGTGGCCGGCGGGCTCGTGCTGCGCGGCCGCGCCCCGCGCACCGACCCGGTCCGCGCCGCGCTGGTGCTGTGGGGCGGCTGGCTGGTGCTGCACTACGGCACGTTCGCGACGGCCGAGGGCACCATGCACCCGTACTACACGACGGCGGTCGCCCCCGGTGTCGCGGCGCTCTGCGGAGGCGGCGGCGTGATGCTGCTGCGTGCCTTCCGCACGGACCGGCGGTGGGCGTGGGTGCTGCCGGTGGCGCTCGGCGCGACGGGGGTCTGGGCGGTGGTGCTGCTACGACGGGCCGCCGGCTGGAACGGGTGGCTGTGGCCGGTGGTCGCGCTCGTCATGGCTGCCGCCATCGCCGGCCTGCTCGTCTTCCGTACGGCGTCGGGTCCGCGGCTGAGGTTCTTCGCGGCGGCGCTGGCGGCGGCGGTCGTCGCGTCGGTGGCGGGCCCGGCCGCGTACGCCGGGGCCACCGCGTTCTCCTCCGGCGGGGCCGGGGGCGGCATGGGCGGTTCGAACCCGACGGCCGGGCCCGCGACGGGCGGCGGCCTGGGCGGCCCCGGCGGTGGCCGGCCCGGCGGGGGTGGGTTCCCCGGCGGCGGACAACAGGAGCAGGGGGCGGACCAGGGCGGCATGCCGGGCCGGCGCGGCGGCAGCGGCGGCTTCCCGGGCGGCGGGGAGGGTGGCGCCACGCCCCCGGACGGCGAGAGCGGCGGCGGCTTTGCCGGTGGCGGCGAAATGCCTGGCGGCGGCGGGCAGGGCGGCCCGGTGGGCTCCCAGGAGAGCGGCTCCGAACAGGGTGGCGCCCAGGAAGGCGGCTCCCGGCCGGGCGGCTTTGGGCGCTCCGGCGGCGGCATGCGCGGCGGCGGCATGGGCGGCAGTGTCGACAGCGACCTGGTCGCGTACCTGGAGAAGCACCAGGACGGCGCCACGTGGCTGCTCGCGGTCGCGAACTCGCAGTCCGCGGCGCAGCTCATCCTCAGCACCAAGAAGCCCGTCATCTCGATGTACGGCTTCACCGGCTCCGACAAGGGCATGACCGTGGCCAAGCTCAAGAAGCTGGTGGAGAGCGGCCAGTTGCACTACATCCAGGTCGGCGAGGGCGGCATGGGCGGCGGTAGGGGCGGTGGCGACGACGCGTCCGCCGCGGTCACCGCCTGGGTGAAGAAGCACGGCACGGCGGTGAAGGAGAGCACGTACAGCAAGACGGCGTCCGCCGGCAGCGACGAGGAGAGCGGTGCGTCCGCGTCGAGCGGCTCCGCGTCGGTCTACCGCCTCGACGCGTCCGACGTGAACTGACCCAACCCGTAACTCCCGCACACAAAACGGCCCCTGACGCTACGTCAGGGGCCGTTTCCGACACAGAACCGACGCCCGGCATTCACCCAATCTCTACGTGTCCATGCCACGCTCCCGTCTACCCAGTCAACCCGCGTAGAACGGACGGACACCCCCCATGCCCGGAACGCGCATACGCACCCTCGCCCTCACGGCCGCGGGTCTGCTCGCCGCCGTCACCCTCCCCACGGCCACCGCGGGCCCGGCCTCCGCGACCACGACCGCGTACGACTCCACGTACTACAAGAACGCGATCGGCAAGAGCGGCGCGAGCCTCAAGTCCTCGCTGCACACGATCATCAGCAGCCAGACCAAGATCTCGTACTCCGCCGTCTGGAACGCGCTCAAGGTCACCGACCAGGACCCGAACAACAGCAACAACGTGATCCTGCTGTACAGCGGCGTCTCGCGGGCCAAGTCCCTCAACGGCGGCGACGTCGGCGACTGGAACCGCGAGCACACCTGGGCCAAGTCCCACGGCGACTTCGGCGAGGTGACCGGCCCGGGCACGGACCTGCACCACCTGCGCCCCGCGGACGTCCAGGTCAACGGCGTCCGCGGCAACAAGGACTTCGACAACGGCGGCAGTTCCGTCACGGGCGGCGGGGGCAGCCTCACCGACTCCGACTCCTTCGAGCCGCGCGACGCCGACAAGGGCGACGTGGCCCGGATGATCCTCTACATGGCGGTGCGCTACGACGGCGGCGACGGCTTCGCCGACCTGGAGCCCAACGAGAAGGTCGACAACGGCAGCGCGGCCTACATCGGCAAGCTCTCCGTGCTGAAGCAGTGGAGCGACGAGGACCCGCCCAGCGCCTTCGAGGAGAAGCGCAACCAGGTCATCTACGACACCTACCAGCACAACCGCAACCCGTTCATCGACCACCCGGAGTGGGTCGAGTCGATCTGGTAGGCGCTAGCTCGGCGCGAACATCCGCAGCACGGCCGGGAGGACCACGACGCGCGGGCCCGGTGCGGCCAGCGCCACCGCCAGGTCCTCCCGCAGCGACTCCGGTGACGTCCGGACGGCGGGCACCCCGAACGACTCGGCCAGGGCCACGAAGTCCGGCCGGGTCAGTTCGGTGCCCTCGGTCGCGCCGAAGGTCTCCGTCATGTACTCGCGCAGGATGCCGTAGCCGCCGTCGTCGACGATCAGCCAGGTCACGTTCAGCGACTCCTGCCGCGCCGTGGCGAGTTCCGCGATCGAGTACAGGGCGCCGCCGTCGCCGGAGACCGCGAGGACCGGGGTCGTCGGATCAGCCGTCGCGGCGCCGAGCGCGGCCGGGTAGGCGTAGCCGAGGCCGCCCGCGCCCTGCGCGGAGTGCAGCGCGCCGGGCCAGGCCGCCCAGGCCCAGTAGGACAGGATCGTCATGTCCCAGAAGGACGGCGCGCGGGGCGGCAGCGCGGCGCGTACGGCCGCCAGCACCTGTTGTTCCAGGGCGCGTTCCTGGCCGTCGACGCGCTCGCGCACGGCCGCCAGGACCTGGGCCACGCGGCCCGGCGCCTTCTCGTCCGGGCGTTCCCCGACCGTCTCCAGGAGCGCCTGGAGCGCGAGGCGGGCGTCGGCGTGGATGCCGAGCGCGGGATGGTTGGACTCCAGCTTGCCCGCGTCCGCCTCGATCTGGATCACCCGGCCGCGCGGCGCGAACGTGTGGTAGTTCGAGGACAGTTCACCGAGCCCGGAGCCGACCACGAGCAGGACATCCGCGTCCGCCAGGAAGTCCGTCACGTGCCGGTCCTCCATCCAGGACCGGAGGGAGAGCGGGTGCTCCCAGGGGAAGGCGCCCTTGCCGCCGTACGTGCACACGACCGGCGCGGAGACCTTCTCGGCGAGCGCCCGCAGCTTGCCCGCCGCGTCGGCGCGCACGACCCCGCCGCCCGCGATGATCGCGGGGCGCTCGGCGCGGGCGAGCAGGTCGGCCGCCACGGCGGTGAGTTCGGGCGCCGGCGCCAGTTCGTGCGGGAACGCGTCCGCCGCCGACAGGACGGGCAGCGTCGCCGGGGCGAGCAGCACGTCCTGCGGGATCTCCACGTAGACCGGGCCGTGCGGCACGCTCAGCGCCGACTCCCAGGCCGCGGCGATCGCGGACGGGATCTGGGACTGCGTGCGGACCGGGTGGACCGACTTCACCACGTCACGGAAGGCCGCCGGCTGGTCCGTCAGCTCGTGCAGGTGGCCCCGGCGGCCGCCACCGAGCCCCGCCACCGGCACCTGGCTCGCCACCACGAGCACCGGCGCCGAGGCCGCCGCCGCTTCCTGGAGCGCGGGCAGCGTCAGCAGGGCGCCGGGTCCGGTCGAGACGAAGAGCGGGGCGACCTCCCCGGTGACGCGCCCGTAGGCGTCCGCCGCGAAGGCCGCGTTCTGCTCCGTGCGCAGCCCCACGCACCGCAACGGGGCGCAGCGGCGCAGCGCGTCGAAGAGGCCGAGGGCGTGCTGGCCCGGCAGCCCGAAGACGGTGGACGCGCCGAGCCCGGCGAGCGCCTCCACGACGAGGTCGCCGCCCGTCCGCCCCGGCGGCGGGCTGAGCGCCGCCTCGGTCTGGCGGGGCGTGGGGCGCAGGACCAGGTCGTGGTCGTGAGTCATCGGGCGTGAACTCCTCAGGCCGGTCAGGAGAGCGTGGCTTCAGGAGGCCGTACGGGCCTCCGCGATCTGCCGGGACATGATCGTCGTCAGCTCGTACGCGGTGTGCGAGGCGGCGACGGCGGTGATCTCCGCGTGATCGTACGCGGGCGCCACCTCGACCACGTCGGCCGAGACGAGGTGGCAGGAGGCCAGGCCGCGCAGGATCTCGAGCAGCTCGCGGGAGGTCATGCCGCCCGCCTCCGGGGTGCCGGTGCCGGGCGCGTGGGCCGGGTCGAGGCAGTCGATGTCGATGGAGATGTACAGCGGCCGGTCGCCGATGCGCTGGCGCAGCTGGTCGGCGACCTCGTCGGCGCCGCGCCGGTAGATGTCGGCGGAGGTGACGATGCCGAAGCCCATCTTCTCGTCGTCGGTGAGGTCCTGCTTGCCGTAGAGCGGGCCGCGGGTGCCGACGTGGGAGAGGGCCGAGGTGTCGAGGATGCCCTCCTCCACCGCGCGGCGGAACGGCGTGCCGTGCGTGTACTCGGCCCCGAAGTACGTGTCCCACGTGTCGAGGTGCGCGTCGAAGTGGAGCAGGGCGACCGGGCCGTGCTTCTTCGCGACCGAGCGCAGCAGCGGCAGCGCGATGGTGTGGTCGCCGCCGAGCGTCATCAGGCGGGCGCCGGAGCCGAGCAGGTCGTCGGCGGCGGCCTCGATCGTCTCGACGGCCTCGTTGATGTTGAACGGGTTCGCGGCTATGTCGCCCGCGTCGGCGACCTGGGCGAGCGCGAACGGGGACGCGTCCTGCGCTGGGTTGTAGGGGCGCAGCAGCCGGGACGCCTCGCGGATCGCGTTGCCGCCGAAGCGGGCGCCGGGCCGGTAGGAGACGCCGGTGTCGAAGGGGACGCCGACCACGGCCACGTCCGCCGAGCCGACCTCGTCCAGGCGCGGCAGCCGGGCGAAGGTCGCGGGGCCCGCGTAGCGCGGGACGCGGGAGGAGTCGGTCGGGCCGACCGGGGTGCTCTGCTGCTCGCTGGTCATGGGGTGCCTTTCGGATGTGTACGAGAGAGGGAAGGGGGCGGGGTCCGGCGCGGGTCAGCCGCCGTACAGCTCGGGGCGGCGGTCGCCGAAGACGTCGTTGTGCGGGCCGAGCCGCTTGTCGCGGGCGCCCGCGAGGTCGCAGGCGGCGAGCAGCAGGGCGGGGCCGTCGGTGGGCGTGTGCCCGGCGAGCGGGAAGCCGTCCGGGTCGACGATGACGGAGCCGCCGGTCCAGCGGACGCCGCGCTCGTCCCCGGCGCGGTCGCAGGCGGCGACGTAGATCCGGTTGACGGCGGCGTCGGCCTGGACGCGGACGACCTCGCCGGGGCGCTCACCGGCCGGGCGCGGGAAGAGCGGCCAGTTGACGGGGGCGCAGAGCAGTTCGGTGCCGGCCAGGGCGGCGCGCCGGACCCACTCGGGGAACTCGACGTCGTAGCAGACCATGACGCCGACGCGGCCGACGCCCTCGATGTCGACGACGGGCGGCGCCGCGTCGCCGGGGACGAAGAAGTCCCGCTCGGTGCCGAAGAGGTGGACCTTGCGGTAGACGGCGCGCAGGGTGCCGGTGGGGTCGATGAGGACGGCGGAGTTGCGTACCCGTCCCTCCTCATCGAGTTCGGCGAGGCCCGCCACCAGCGTCACGCCGTGGCGGCGCGCGGCGGCGGCCCAGGCGGTGCCGGCCGGCCCGGTCACCGGCTCGGCGAGGGCGCGGGCCTCGGCGGCGTCCGCGAAGACGTAGCCGCTGTTGGCCAGCTCGGGCAGGACGACCACGCGTGCGCCCGCGTCGGCGGCGGCGGCGATCGCCTCCTCGGCGGCGGCCAGGTTCCCGGCCGTGTCGCCCACCGCGAGGGTGAGCTGCGCACAGGCCACGGTCGTCGTCACGCGTTCGCACCTTCCAGTTCGCTCTCGCTGGCCGCGACCGCCGCGCGCTCGGCGCCGTGGTCGAGCCCGCGGGTCAGGACGTAGTACAGGATGCCTCCGACCAGCAGTCCGACCACGAACGAGAGGTCGAATCCGCCGATCGCCTGTGCCAGTGGCCCGGTGAAGAACGAGGTGGTGAAGAACGGCACCATCGCGGCGAACCCGACGACGTACGCGGTCAGGCCCTGCCAGGACCAGCGGCCGTAGATGCCCTTCGGGTCGAAGATCGCGGTGATGGCGTAGTGGCCGCGGCGCACGCAGTAGAAGTCGACGAGGTTGACGGCCGTCCACGGGATGAGGAAGTACAGCATCATCAGGACCAAGTCGTTGAAGGAGCCGAGGTAGTCCTCGGGCAGCAGCAGCGCCACGACCAGGACGGCCAGCTCGATGACGACGATGCCGGTGACGCGCGAGCGCACGGTGGGGCGCACGGGGCGGAAGGCGTCGACCGCGCTCGTGGTCGTGAGCATCGCGCCGTACGCGTTCACGGCCATGATCGTGATGAGCGCGAGGGCGGAGACGACGACGGCGAAGGTGCCGAACCCGGGCAGGATGTCGTTGCCGACCTGGCGCAGACTCTCGATCGCGTCCGGCGCCCGCACCGAGGAGGCGAGCAGCGCGCCGAGCGACATCAGCCAGACCGCGGAGAGCGCGGCGCCGGCGTACGTCCACCAGATGACCTTGCGGGCCGAGACGTCCCGCGGCAGGTAGCGCGAGTAGTCGGAGACGTAGACGGCGTACGAGATCTGGTAGCCGGCCGCGCCGCAGAAG
This sequence comes from Streptomyces sp. NPDC006552, assembly GCF_040611655.1. Taxonomy (NCBI): domain Bacteria; kingdom Bacillati; phylum Actinomycetota; class Actinomycetes; order Kitasatosporales; family Streptomycetaceae; genus Streptomyces; species Streptomyces sp. NPDC006552. The sequence continues at coordinate 3,347 of NZ_JBEXOS010000098.1, read as the reverse complement.
ACGATCAGGAACGACGTCCAGGAGTGGCCGCCGCCCGCGGCGGAGACGTGGTGCGGGTGGAGCTGGACCAGCGCGCCCACCGTGATCACGCCGAACACCACGATGAGCACGTACGTCAGCCAGCGCTGGACCAGGTGGAGCAGGTCGTGGCCGACGACCGCGAGGACGACGGCGACCGCGATGAGGATGGCGTACCAGGCGCGGGCGCCGCCCGGCAGGACCGTGGTGAGGCCCTGCGCGGCGAGGACGACGTTGAAGACGTTGAAGCCGACGTAGACGAAGACGACCGCGGCGAACGGGACGACGGCGCCGCGGATGCCGAACTGGGCGCGCGACTGGATCATCTGCGGCAGGCCCATCCGCGGGCCCTGGTTGGCGTGGAACGCCATGAAGAACGTGCCGAAGCAGGCGCCGAGCGCGACGGCCGCCACCGACCACGCGAGGCTGAGCCCGAGCGAGGGGCCGATGAAGCCGGTGACCATCGTGGTGAGCACGAAGTTCCCGGTGAACCAGAACGGGCCCTGGTGCCAGACCTTGCCGTGGCGCTCGCGCACCGGCACGTAGTCGATGGACCGGACCTCGATCAGGCCCCGGCCGCCACCGCTGCCGTCGTGGACCGCTGTCTCGCCGGCTGTCGGAGCGCTCATCGCGGCTCCCCCTCACTGCTGTACGGGCCACGGGACTGCGGAACCGCGGCAGACGGAACGTAGTCCGCGCCGGACACCCGCTTCGATCGCCCGGTGGGCGAAGCCGGCCGGTGGCCATGGACATCATGTACATCGCCGGTCGGCGACACTGGTCCCATGGCGCTGCTCCTGTCCGACCTGGTCGGCCGCCCCGAACTGCACCTGTCCGTCGCCGCGTGCCCGGAGCACCTGGACCGGCCGGTGGTGGCCGCGCACGCCTCCGAGCTGGTGCGTCCGGGCCCCTGGCTCCAGGGCGGCGAGCTGCTCATGACGATCGGGCTGCTGCTGCCGATGGAGCCGGCCGCCTGCCGCGCCTACGTCGACGACGTCACGGCCGCCGGAGCGCACGCGCTGGCCCTCGGGCTCGGCCCGGACCTGCCGCACCAGCGGGCGCCCGAGCCGCTGGTGACGGCGGCGCGGGAGGCGGGGCTGCCGCTGCTGACGGTCGGGGCGCGGGTGCCGTTCATCGCCGTGACCAAGGCGGTGTTCGCGGCGCAGGCCGCCGAGCAGCGGGCCGCCGTGGAGCGCGCCTTCGAGACCCAGCGGCGGCTGACGGCGGCCGCCGCCGCGGGCGGCGGCCTCACCCCGACGCTCGACGCGTGGACCGCGGCCACCGGGGTGTACGCGCAGGTCACCGACGTCCTGGGCCGGACCGTCGCCGTCGGCGCGGACGGCCCGCGCGAACCCGACGCGGCCGGCGCCGCGCTGCTGCGGCGGGTCGCCGAGGGCGGGCTGCGCGCCAGCGCGGTCGCGCCCGGTCTGGAGGTGCAGCCGCTGGGGGCGCGCCGGCTGCGCGGCATGCTGCTCCTGACCGGCGGCGCGGGCCCGGACGCCCGGCTGCTGATCTCCGGCCTGGTCGCCCTGCTCTCCCTGGAGCTCGAGCGCCGCCACCTCGCCGACGAGCCCGAGCGGCGGCGCCGGGCCGAGCTCCTCGGCCGGCTCCTCGACGCCCGCGGCACCGCGGAGCAGGCCGCCGACGTGCTGGCGGGGGCGGGTCTCGTCGCGGACGCGGTCCGCGGCGTCGTGGTGGCGGCCGCCGGGGAGGAGGCCGCCCGGGAGATCGCCGCGGACCTGGCGCTGGCCGTGCCGGGCGGCCTCGTGCGCAGCCGGGGCGCGCTCGTGGAGGCGGTGGTCGGGTCCGGGCTCGACCCGGACGCGGCCCTGGCCCGCTTCGCCCCCGGCCGCCCGGCCGGCATCGGCTCCCCGATGCCGCCCACCGCGGCCCGCGCCTCACTGCGGGAGGCGGGCGGCCTGCTCGAACTCAGCCGCGCCGCCGGCCACCCGGTCCGGGCCCGCCACGACCGCTCCAGCGCCCTCCTGCTCGACCTCGGCGCCCCCACCGCCCTCACCGGATACGCGGACGCGCTCCTCGGCCCGCTCGACGCGGCGGACCCCACCGGGGCGCTGGCCCTGACCCTGGCGACCTGGCTGGACACCGGCAGCTCCTGGGACGAGACGGCCCGCCGGCTCGGCCTGCACCGGCACACCGTCCGCAACCGCCTGGACAAGGCCGCGCGGCTGACGGGCCGCCGCCTCGACGACGGCGACGACCGGTTCGACCTGTGGCTGGCGCTGCGGGCCCGGCGGGCGGCGCGGCGGGGCTGACCGGCCCGCGCCCGGGTCCGCGTCCCGGTCCACCTTGCGGAACCGATCAACGCCGCCGGGCGGCCCTGGGCACAATGGACCCATGCCGATACCCGGGATTCCCAGCGACAGTCCGACCCGTGCCGCCCTGATCGAGCACCTCGTCCGCACCCGCATCGCGGGCGAGGTGGCGACTCCCCGCGAGAACAACCTCTCGCACTACCGCAAGCTCGCGAACGGCGACCGGCACTACTGGCTGGGCCTGGAACTGGGCGACCGCTGGAGCGACGAGCAGGACGTGCTCGCGGTGATGGCCGAGCGCTGCGGCGTCGTCGACGACCCGGGCCACCGCTACGGGCAGGACACGATCGATCCGGAGCTGACCGTCGACGCGCTGGAGCGGATGGCGGCCCGCCTCGCCAAGGCGGCCGAGGACCGCCAGCGCGTGCTGCTGGCCACCGGGCACCCCGGCGGCCTCCTGGACGTGCACCGCGCGACGGCGACGGCGCTGCGGGCCGCGGGGTGCGAGATCGTGGTGATCCCCGAGGGCCTGGCCACCGAGGAGGGCATGGTCTTCCAGTTCGCCGACGTGGCGATGCTGGAGCGCGGCGCGACGCTGTGGCACACGCACGCGCCCGAGCCGATGACGCGGATCCTCGACGGCCTGGAGCGGGCCGGGCGCCCGCTGCCCGACCTGGTCGTCGCCGACCACGGCTGGGCGGGGTGCGCGGCCCAGCGCGGGCTCGACTCCGTCGGTTACGCGGACTGCAACGACCCGGCGCTCTTCCTCGGCGAGGCGGAGGGCACGATGCAGGTCACTGTGCCGCTGGATGACCATGTGACGAGCCCGCGCCACTACGATCCTCTGACGGCCTATCTGCTGGGTGCGGCGGGGTTGCTCGACTAGGGCGCTCGTGGTCGGCCGCGGGCCCGGTGAGAGCCGATCGCGCAGTTCCCCGCGCCCCTGGGGCATGCGGCTCCGCCGCATGCCCCAACGAGCCGCGCATGGAGTGGGCTTTCCGGCAGTCCAGGACGCAGGCCGGGCCCGAGCGGGCCGCCGAGCGCGAGAAGGTCACC
>NZ_JBEXOS010000097.1:0-19253 GCF_040611655.1 Streptomyces sp. NPDC006552 | reverse complement strand
GGGTGCGCCGCAGCAGGAGCAGCGCCGTGTCGTCCTCGCGGCGGTCGGCGAGCGGGCCGGTCGCTCCGGGGGGCCGCCCCTCTCCGTGCACCCGGCCGCCGGCCGGGCTACTTCTTGTCGAGCACGTCCTGCACCTTGCCGCGCACCTCGTCCGTGGCCAGGCCCCGGATCGTCAGCGTGGTGCGGCGGCGCAGCACGTCGTCCGGGGTCTGGGCCCACTCGTGGTCGCGGGCGTAGGCGACCTGCGCCCAGATCTCCGGCGCGTCCGGGTGGACCCGCTCACCCAGCTCCGGGTTCTCGTTGGCCAGCCGCGCGATGTCGAAGGCCAGCGAACCGTAGTGCGTCGCCAGGTGCCTGGCGGTGTCCGGGGCCATGCGCGGACCGGGCGCCGGGTTGTCGACCAGGAGGCGGTGCGCGACGGCCCGCGGGTTGGCGACACCGGGCAGCGGCAGCCGCTTCGGCAGCTCGTCGATCGGCTCGAAGTCCGCGCCGAGCGGGTGGCCCGGCAGCGACTCCAGCTTCTTCATCACCGTCCGGCCGATGTGGCGGAACGTGGTCCACTTGCCGCCCGCGACGGACAGCATGCCCGCCCGGCCCTCGGTGACGACCGTCTCGCGCTTGGCCTTCGAGGTGTCGCCGGGCCCGCCCGGCAGCACCCGCAGACCGGCGAACGAGTACGTGATGAGGTCCCGCTTCAGCTGCTGGTCTCGGACGGAGAACGCCGCCTCGTCCAGGATCTGGTCGATGTCCTTCTCGGTGACCGAAACCTGCCCCGGGTCGCCCTCGTACTCCTCGTCGGTGGTACCGAGCAGCAGCATGTCCTCCCAGGGGAGGGCGAAGGTGATGCGGTACTTGTCGATCGGGGTGGCGAGCGCCGCCTTCCACGGCGAGGTCCGCTTCAGGACCAGGTGCGCGCCCTTGGAGAGACGGATCGACGGGGCCGCGTCCGGGTCCTCCATCCTGCGCAGGTGGTCGACCCACGGGCCGGTCGCGTTGAGCACGAGCCGCGCGTTCACCCCGAACTCGTCGCCGCTGGTGCGGTCCTTCAGTTCGGCGCCCGTGACCCGGCCCTTGGTGAAGCGCAGGCCCGTGACCTCGGCATGGTTGAGCACGACCGCGCCTGCGTCGACCGCCGCGCGCACCGTCATCAGCGCCATCCGCGCGTCGTTCATCTGGTCGTCGCCGTACACGGCCACGGCCTTGAGGTTCTCGGTGCGCAGCTCGGGCACGTCCTGCTGCGCCTTGGCGGGGGAGAGCAGGTGCCCGACGCCGTCGCCGAACGCCGACAGGGCGCTGTACGCGAAGACGCCCGCGCCCAGCTTGGCCGCGCCGTGCGGGCCGCCCTTGTAGACGGGCAGGTAGAAGGTGAGCGGGTTGGCCAGGTGCGGCGCCACGTTCTTGGACACCGCGCGCCGCTCGAAGTGGTTCTCCGCGACCAGCTTGACCGCGCCGGTCTGCAGGTAGCGCAGACCGCCGTGGAGCAGCTTGGAGGAGGCGGAGGACGTGGCGCCGGCGAAGTCACCGGCGTCGACCAGGGCCACCCTGAGACCGGACTGCGCCGCGTGCCAGGCCGTGGAGATGCCCAGGATGCCGCCGCCGATGACCAGGAGGTCGTACGTCGCCTTGGAAAGCTGCTCGCGGGTCTCGGCGCGGGTCGGGTTCGAGCCGGCGGCCGGGTGCGTTCCGAGGGCAGGCACGGTCTGCAGGGTGGACTGGGTACTCATGGTGGGGCCTTACTCCTCGACAGAGTCGTCATCGAGCCAGCCCATCGACCGTTCGACGGCCTTGAGCCAGCTCTTGTACTCACGGTTGCGGACATCCGCGTCCATACGCGGGGTCCACTCGGCGGCCCGGCGCCAGTTGGCGCGCAGGTCGTCGGTGCTGGACCAGAAGCCGACGGCGAGACCGGCGGCGTAGGCGGCACCGAGGCAGGTCGTCTCGGCGACCATGGGGCGCACCACCGGCGCGTCCAGGAAGTCCGAGAGGGTCTGCATCAGCAGGTTGTTGGAGGTCATGCCGCCGTCGACCTTGAGAGCGGTGAGCTCGACGCCGGAGTCCTTCGTCATGGCGTCGCTGATCTCACGGGTCTGCCAGGCCGTGGCCTCCAGGACGGCGCGCGCGATGTGCGCCTTGGTGACGTACCGGGTCAGACCGGTGATCACACCGCGGGCGTCGGGGCGCCAGTACGGGGCGAAGAGGCCGGAGAAGGCCGGTACGAAGTACGCGCCGCCGTTGTCCTCGACCGACGACGCGAGCGTCTCGATCTCGGCGGCGGACTTGATGAGCCCCATCTGGTCGCGCATCCACTGCACCAGCGAACCGGTGACCGCGATGGAGCCCTCCAGGGCGTAGACCGGCTTCTGGTCGCCGATCTGGTAGCCGACCGTGGTCAGCAGCCCGGAGTAGGAGTTGATGGCCTTGTCACCGGTGTTGATCAGCATGAACGTGCCGGTGCCGTACGTGGACTTGGCCTCGCCCTCGGCGAAACAGGTCTGGCCGAACAGGGCCGCCTGCTGGTCGCCGAGCGCCGAGGCGACGGGGATCCCGCCGAGCACCTCGCCGAGCTCACCCCCGGTGACCTCGCCGTAGACCTCGGCGGAGGAGCGGATCTCGGGCAGCATGTTCATGGGCACGCCGATGGAGGAGCAGATGCGCTCGTCCCACTCCATCCTGTGGAGGTTCATCAGCATGGTGCGCGAGGCGTTGGTGACGTCGGTGACGTGCCGGCCGCCGTTCACCCCGCCCGTCAGGTTCCAGATGACCCAGCTGTCCATCGTGCCGAAGAGGATGTCGCCGGCCTCGGCGCGCTCGCGCAGCCCTTCGACGTTGTCGAGCAGCCAGCGGGCCTTGGGCCCGGCGAAGTACGAGGCGAGCGGCAGGCCCGTCTCGCGGCGGAAGCGGTCCTGCCCGACGTTGCGTCCCAGCTCCCGGCAGAGGGCGTCGGTGCGGGTGTCCTGCCAGACGATGGCGTTGTGGACGGGCTCACCGGTGTTCTTGTCCCACAGCAGCGTCGTCTCGCGCTGGTTGGTGATGCCGATGGCCTTGATGTCGTCGCGGGTGATACCGGCCTTGCGGACGGCGCCGGCCACGACCTCCTGGACATTGGCCCAGATCTCGTTCGCGTCGTGCTCGACCCAGCCCGGTTTCGGGAAGATCTGCTCGTGCTCCTTCTGGTCGACGGAGACGATCCGGCCGTCCTTGTCGAAGACGATGCAGCGGCTGGACGTGGTGCCCTGGTCGATCGCGGCGATGAAGGGGCCTGCGGTGTGTGCGTCGGTCACGGGGTGCTCCTGAAGAAGTCTCTGTGCTCGGGCGGAGTGCTCGCGGTCTCGGTCGGCCTACTTGAACGCGACGTTGTAGAGGCCACCGGCTATGGCGCCGCCGATCAGCGGACCCGCGATCGGGATCCAGGCGTACGACCAGTCGGAGCCGCCCTTGTTGGGCAGCGGCAGGAGCGCGTGCACGATGCGCGGGCCGAGGTCACGGACCGGGTTGATCGCGTACCCCGTCGGACCGCCGAGCGAGAGGCCGATGCCGACGACCACCAGCGCGGTGATCAGGGCACCGAGCGTGCCCAGGCCGTTGCCGCCGTCGTTCAGGCCCTGCGTGAGGATGGCGAGGACCAGCACGACGGTGGCGATGACCTCCGTGATCAGGTTCTGCGCGACGTTGCGGATCTCCGGGCCCGTCGAGAAGACGCCGAGCACGGGACCCGCCTTCGGCGCGGCCTTCTGGTCGACCAGACCCTCGTCGGCCGGCTGCGCCGCGATGACCTCCGGGTCGGTCAGGTGGGCGCGGAACTGTCCGTAATACGTCGCCCAGACCAGCACGGCGCCGATCATCGCGCCGAGCAGCTGTGAGCCCAGGTAGAGCGGTACGTCGCTCCACTTGGTGCCGCCCTCGATGGCGAGACCGATGGTGACCGCCGGGTTCAGATGGGCGCCGGAGACGCCGCCCGCGAGGTAGGCGCCGGTCAGGACCGCGAAGCCCCAACCGAAGGCGATGGCGAGCCAGCCGGCCCCGTACGCCTTCGAGCGCTTGAAAGTGACGGCGGCGCAGACGCCACCGCCCAGCAGGATGAGCACGGCGGTACCGATGGTCTCGCCGATGAAGATGTCGGAGCTGGACACCCGCGACTCCTTTGTCCTTCGTCCAGGGGAAATCCGAACCCCGGGTCCCTCTCCGGTGGTCCGCGCCCAGTGCGGGCGGTTTCGGCCTGGCCTTGTCACACTCTAACGCGTATTGCCGGTAGGTGTTCGACAATGCCGACCGATGGACGCGAGTCTTGCTCCGGGGTCACACGATCGTCAAGGGTTCTGTTATCCAAAGCACGATCGTTATTGATCGAACACGCCTATCGGTGACGCTGTGGTGCTGGACGTGCATCGATGGTCGCGCGGAAAGGTTCACCGTGCACCCTGAAACGCGAAAGCCCCGTCCGGGGACGGGGCGGGCGTGGGGCGGGCGGCCGGTGACGGGGCGGGCCGGATCAGAACCGGCTGGCCCCCAGATCGCGGGAGACGGCACGGGCGCAGTCCCGCACGGCGGCGATCAGCTCGGGCCGCAGGGCGCCCTTGTCGTCGCCCTTGCAGACCCGCTCGACCGCGCCCGTGATCCCCACCGCGCCGACCGGCATCCGGTGCCGGTCGTGGATCGGGGCCGCGACCGAGGCCACGCCCTCCCAGGTCTCTTCGACGTCCTCGGCGTACCCGCGCGCGCGGGTCAGGTCGAGCACCGACTCGAACCCCTCCAGGGTGTCGACCGTGCGCACCGTGAACGGCTTGCGCTCGCTCTCCATCACCTCGCTGTGCGCCACCGGGTCGTACGCGGACAGCACCTTGCCCAGGGCCGTCGAGTGCAGCGGCTGCATCGCCCCGACCTCCAGGACCTGCCGGCTGTCGTCGGGCCGGAAGACGTGGTGCACGATCAGCACGCCCTGCTGGTGCAGCACGCCCAGATAGACGGCCTCACCGCTGGAGCGGGCCAGATCGTCCGTCCACACCAGCGCGCGCGCCCGCAGCTCGTGCACGTCCAGGTAGCTGTTGCCCAGGCGCAGCAGCTCGGCGCCGAGCTGATAGCGGCCCGACGCCGCGTCCTGCTCCACGAACCCCTCGGCCTGCAGCGTGCGCAGGATGCCGTGGGCCGTGCCCTTGGCGAGGCCGACGGCGGAGGCGATGTCGGAGAGCCCGAGCCGCCGCTCACCGCCCGCGAGGAGCCGGAGCATCGCCGCCGCCCGTTCGAGCGACTGGATGTTGCGTGCCATCGCAGCCTCGTCCTCCTCGGTTCCTCTCGCGGCGACCGGTGTCGCCAAGCACGTTCGACAATGCTGAACAGTATCGGTCGTTACCGACCCCGGCTAATACGGCGTGCGCACATATTTCCCGCCGATTCCGGCCGCGGGTCGCTCCCGGACAGTGTGACCCGGTTGCGCCGGGCGGCGTTCCACGGCGTGGACGCCTCCCCCCACCGCCCCGGGTCCCGGCTACCCTGGCCGGGTGCGCCTCCAGCAGTGGAGCCGCAAAGCCGACAGCCGTCGCACCTCAGGGAGCACTTTCATGGCCTCGTTGCCAACGCCCGCCGCCGATCCCCGCGCCCGCGTGGACGCCCTCCGTGAAGCCCTCGCCACGCGTGTCGTGGTGGCCGACGGCGCGATGGGCACCATGCTCCAGGCGCAGGACCCCACCCTCGACGACTTCCAGCAGCTCGAGGGCTGCAACGAGATCCTGAACGTCACGCGCCCCGACATCGTGCGCTCGGTCCACGAGGCGTACTTCGCGGTGGGCGTGGACTGCGTGGAGACGAACACGTTCGGCGCGAACCATGCGGCGCTGGGCGAGTACGACATTGCCGAGCGGGTCTTCGAGCTGTCCGAGTCCGGTGCCCGGGTGGCCCGCGAGGTCGCGGACACCTTCACGGCCTCGACCGGGCAGCAGCGCTGGGTCCTCGGTTCGATGGGCCCGGGCACCAAGCTGCCCACCCTCGGCCACGCCCCCTTCACGACCCTGCGTGACGCCTATCAGCGCAACGCGGAGGGGCTGATCGCGGGTGGCGCCGACGCACTGCTGATCGAGACGACGCAGGACCTGCTCCAGACGAAGGCGTCGGTGATCGGCGCCCGCCGCGCCCTGGAGGCCACCGGCACGAACCTGCCGGTGATCTGCTCGGTGACGGTCGAGACGACCGGCACCATGCTGCTGGGCTCCGAGATCGGCGCGGCGCTGACGGCCCTGGAGCCGCTGGGCATCGACATGATCGGCCTGAACTGCGCGACGGGCCCGGCCGAGATGAGCGAGCACCTGCGCTACCTCTCCCGCCACGCCCGCATCCCGATCTCGGCGATGCCGAACGCGGGCCTGCCGGTGCTGACCAAGGACGGCGCGCACTACCCGTTGTCGGCCGAGGAGCTGGCGGACGCGCAGGAGACGTTCGTGCGTGAGTACGGGCTGTCGCTGGTGGGCGGCTGCTGCGGTACGACGCCGGAGCACTTGCGCCAGGTGGTGGAGCGCGTGCGCGGGGCGCAGCCCTCGCCGCGTGAGCCGCGCCCCGAGCCGGGCGCCGCCTCCCTCTACCAGACGGTCCCGTTCCGTCAGGACACCGCCTACATGGCGATCGGGGAGCGGACGAACGCCAACGGTTCGAAGAAGTTCCGCGAGGCGATGCTCGAAGCCCGCTGGGACGACTGCGTGGAGATGGCCCGCGACCAGATCCGCGAGGGCGCGCACATGCTCGACCTGTGCGTGGACTACGTAGGCCGCGACGGCGTCGCCGACATGGCGGAACTCGCCGGCCGCTTCGCCACCGCCTCCACGCTGCCTATCGTGCTGGACTCCACCGAGGTGCCGGTGCTGCGGGCCGGGCTGGAGAAGCTCGGCGGGCGCGCGGTGTTGAACTCGGTGAACTACGAGGACGGCGACGGCCCCGAGTCCAGGTTCGCGAAGGTCACGCAGCTGGCGCAGGAACATGGCGCCGCGCTGATCGCGCTGACCATCGACGAGGAGGGCCAGGCCCGCACGGTCGAGCACAAGGTCGCCATCGCGGAGCGCCTGATCGAGGACCTCACGACGAACTGGGGCATCCACGAGTCGGACCTCCTCATCGACTGCCTGACGTTCACGATCTGTACGGGTCAGGAGGAGTCCCGCAAGGACGGCATCGCGACGATCGAGGCGATCCGCGAACTCAAGCGGCGCCACCCGGATGTGCAGACCACGCTGGGCCTGTCGAACATCTCCTTCGGCCTCAATCCGGCCGCGCGGATCGTCCTGAACTCGGTGTTCCTGGACGAGTGTGTGAAGGCCGGCCTGGATTCGGCGATCGTGCACGCCTCGAAGATCCTGCCGATCGCACGGTTCGACGAGGAGCAGGTGCAGACCGCCCTCGACCTCATCTACGACCGGCGCGCGGAGGGCTATGACCCGCTGCAGAAGCTGATGGCGCTCTTCGAGGGAGCCACCGCCAAGTCGCTGAAGGCGGGCAAGGCGGAGGAGCTGGCCGCGCTGCCGCTGGAGGAGCGGCTCAAGGCGCGCATCATCGACGGCGAGAAGAACGGCCTGGAGCAGGACCTCGCGGAAGCCCTGGAGACCACGCCCGCCCTCGACATCGTCAACAACACGCTCCTCGAGGGCATGAAGGTCGTCGGTGAGCTGTTCGGGTCGGGGCAGATGCAGCTGCCGTTCGTGTTGCAGTCGGCTGAGGTGATGAAGACCGCGGTGGCCTATCTGGAGCCGCACATGGAGAAGTCCGACGCGGAGGGCAAGGGCACGATCGTGCTGGCCACCGTGCGCGGCGACGTCCACGACATCGGCAAGAACCTCGTCGACATCATCCTGTCCAACAACGGCTACAACGTCGTCAACCTGGGCATCAAGCAGCCCGTCTCCGCGATCCTGGAAGCCGCCGAGGAGCACCGGGCCGACGTCATCGGCATGTCCGGCCTCCTGGTCAAGTCCACCGTGATCATGAAGGAGAACCTCCAGGAGCTCAACCAGCGCAAGATGGCCGCCGACTACCCCGTCATCCTCGGCGGCGCCGCCCTCACCCGCGCCTACGTCGAGCAGGACCTCCACGAGATCTACGAGGGCGAAGTCCGCTACGCCCGCGACGCGTTCGAGGGCCTGCGTCTGATGGACGCCCTGATCGCGGTCAAGCGGGGCGTGCCCGGCGCCGCCCTGCCCGAACTCAGGCAACGCCGCGTCAAGGCGAGCACCGCCGTCATCGAGGAGCAGCCCGACGAGGGGCCCGCCCGCTCCGACGTCGCCGTGGACAACCCCGTCCCCGAGCCGCCGTTCCGCGGCACCCGCGTCATCAAGGGCATCCAGCTCAAGGAGTACGCCTCCTGGCTCGACGAGGGCGCCCTGTTCAAGGGCCAGTGGGGCCTGAAGCAGGCCAGGACCGGGAGCGGGCCCACGTACGAGGAGCTGGTGGAGAGCGAGGGCCGCCCGCGGCTGCGCGGCTGGCTCGACGAGCTGCACACCAAGAACATGCTGGAGGCGGCCGTCGTCTACGGCTACTTCCCGTGCGTGTCCAAGGGCGACGACCTGATCGTCCTGGACGACGAGGGCAACGAGCGGACCCGCTTCACCTTCCCGCGCCAGCGCCGCGGCCGCCGGCTGTGCCTCGCCGACTTCTTCCGCCCGGAGGAGTCCGGCGAGATCGACGTCGTCGGGTTCCAGGTGGTCACCGTCGGCTCGAAGATCGGCGAGGCCACCGCCGGGCTGTTCGCCGCCGACTCCTACCGCGACTACCTCGAACTGCACGGCCTGTCCGTCCAGTTGGCCGAGGCGCTCGCCGAGTACTGGCACGCCCGCGTCCGCTCCGAACTCGGCTTCGCCGGCGAGGACCCGGAGGCGATGGAGGACATGTTCGCCCTGAAGTACCGGGGTGCCCGCTTCTCCCTCGGCTACGGCGCCTGCCCGAACCTGGAGGACCGCGCCAAGATCGCCGCGCTGCTCGAACCCGAGCGGATCGGCGTCCACCTCTCCGAGGAGTTCCAGCTCCACCCCGAGCAGTCCACCGACGCCATCGTCATCCACCACCCCGAGGCGAAGTACTTCAACGCGCGCTGACCCGTCCCGTCGTACACTGGTCGGTCCAGCGCAGGCCGGTCGCTCTCCCGCTCAGGGAGGGTGACCGGCCTTCTCGTCCCTTCACGGAGGTGTACTCGGATGACCAGTACGGTCCCCGCACTCGGTACCCGAACGGCCGAAGGCTCCGCGCTCCAGGCCGTGCTCCTCGACATGGACGGAACGCTCGTCGACACCGAGGGCTTCTGGTGGGACGCCGAGAGCGCCGTCTTCGCCGCGCTCGGACACACCCTCGACCCCGCCTGGAAGCAGATCGTCGTGGGCGGCCCCATGACCCGCAGCGCGGGCTTCCTCATCGAGGCGACCGGCGCCGACATCACGATCCCCGAAGTGACCGTGCTGCTCAACGACGCCTTCGAACGGCGCATCGGCGGCTCGCTGCCGCTGATGCCGGGCGCCGCGAGACTCCTCGCCGAACTGGCCGCGCACGAGGTGCCCACCGCTCTCGTCTCCGCCTCGCACCGGCGCATCATCGACCGGGTCCTGGACTCGATCGGCGCCCACCACTTCCGCCTCACCGTGGCCGGGGACGAGGTCACCCGCACCAAGCCCCACCCCGAGCCCTACCTGACCGCCGCCACCGGGCTCGGCGCCGAACCCGCCCGCTGCGCCGTCATCGAGGACACCGCCACCGGCGTCGCCGCCGCCGAGGCCGCCGGGTGCCACGTCGTCGCCGTCCCCTCCCTGACGCCCATCGAGCCGGCCCGCCGGCGCACCGTCGTGCCCTCCCTGGTCCACGTCAACCTGCCTTTCCTCCAGGGCCTGATGACGGCCTGACGGGTTCCGGCGTGACCGAATCACCGTGCCTGCCACCCCCGTTGAATGTGTGAGCTTTCCCACTCGACCGGGGGTCGACAGGTGGCACGGGCCGTGCTGCGCAACCGCTTCGACGGCTCCGAGGCATGACCATGTGTCCCGATTGGTCGCCCCCTGAGCCGAACCTTCCTCCTGAGGTGTTTTCGGTGCGTCCACGCCCGGTTCCGCTCCGTGATGACCGCGGGGTTCCGGCCCCTGCGGGCCGCGGCGGCGCGCCCATTAATGTCGTCGCGAGAACATCGCCGTAGCCCTCCCGTGTCCCGCGCGCACCACCCCCGCGCCCCGGCCACGGGTTTCGACAGCTCTGGAGAATCACGAGCATGAACCGCAAGACTTTGGTGCTGCCGGCAGTGATCGGCATGCTCGCCCCCGTGCTTGTCGCCTGTGGCGGGTCCGACAGTGGGAGCGAGAGCGGCGACGGGATCGCCGTGGGCACCACCGACCGGTTCATGGTGTCGAAGGCGGTCCCCGCCCCCTTCGACCCCGCGTACGCCTATGACGTCGGCTCCTGGAACGTGCTGCGCCAGACTCTGCAGACGCTGATGGCCATGCCCCGCAGCGGCAGCGGCGACCCGGTGCCCGAAGCCGCCGAGAGCTGCATCTTCACCGACAGCGGCAGCGAGCGGTACGTGTGCAAGCTGCGCAAGGACCTGAAGTTCGCCGACGGCAGCCCGGTCACCGCCGCCGACGTGAAGTTCTCCATCGACCGGGTCCGCGCCATCAAGAGCGACAGCAAGGTGTACAGCCTGCTCTCCACGATCGACACGATCGAGACGCAGGGCGACCGCGAGGTGGTCTTCCACCTCAACACGCCGGACGCGACCTTCCCGTACAAGCTGGCCACGCCCACCGCCGGCATCGTCAACCCCGACGACTACGCGAAGTCGTCGCTGCGCAAGGGCGTCGAGGTGGACGGCTCCGGCCCGTACACGATGAAGGCCGAGGTGAAGAACGACACCGTCGTCAAGACCGTCTTCACCAAGAACCCCCACTACAAGGGGCAGTTGAAGCCGAAGAACGACGAGGTGAGCCTGGTCTCCTTCGACAGCGCCGACGCCATGGGCAAGGCGCTGGCGAAGGGTGACGTCGACGTGATGACGCGCGCCATGTCCCCGGAGCAGATCAAAACGTACTCGACGAACCCGCCGGAGAACGTCAACCTGCTCGAGATGCCGGGCATGGAGATCCGCTACATAGGCTTCAACACCGCCTCGGGCAGCACCAAGTCCAAGGCCGTCCGCCAGGCCATGGCGCAGGTCGTGGACCGCGGCGAACTCGCGGCCAGCGTCTACGGCACCACCGCCGAGCCGCTGTACTCCCTGGTGCCCGCGGGCATCACCGGCCACCAGAACTCGTTCTTCAACAAGTACGGCGACGCGGACAAGGCGAAGGCCACCCAGACGCTGAACGACGCGAACATCACCACGCCGGTCAAGTTCACCATGCACTACACGACCGACCACTACGGTTCGGCCACCAAGAAGGAGTTCGAGGTCCTGCAGAAGCAGCTCAACGCGAGCGGCCTCTTCGACGTCGACATCAAGGGCGACGTCTGGGACACGTTCCGCGCCGCCGAACTCAAGGGCAAGTACGACGTCTACGGCATGGGCTGGTTCCCCGACTTCCCCGACGCCGACAGCTTCCTCGCGCCCTTCCTCGACAAGGACAACACGCTCGCCTCCCCCTACGCGAACAGCCGCATCCGGGGCGAGCTGATCCCCGCGGAGCGCCGCGAGGCCGACCGGCTCACCGCGTCCAAGAGCCTGCAGCTGATCCAGAACATCGTCGCCGACGACGTGCCGATCCTGCCGCTGTGGCAGGGCAAGCAGTACGTCGCCGCGCGCGACGACATCACGGGTGTGGAGCGGACGCTGTCCTCCTCCGCCGTCCTCCAGCTGTGGGAACTGGACCGCGGCATCAGCGAGTGACCCGCCAGGGGCCGGCCCCGAAGCCGCGGCCGGCCCCGCCCCGTACCGCACGATCGAACGACAGGGCACGTACGTGAGAAAACGCAACCAGTGGCTGAACCTGCCCCTAGGAGCGGCACTCGCCGCGGCACTGCTGACCGGCTGCGGCGCGGACCAGGGCGGCTCCGGTTCCACCGGCGACGCCGTGGTCATGGGCATGTCCGACGAGATCCAGGCCACCGACCCGGCCTCCGGCTACGACCCGGGCTCCTGGCTGCTGTTCAACAACGTCTTCCAGTCGCTGCTCAGCTTCCCCAACGGAGGCACCGAGCCGCAGCCCGAGGCCGCCAAGGAGTGCCACTTCAGCGACTCGGCCACCAAGGTCTACTCCTGCACCCTGCGCGCGGGCCTGAAGTTCAGTAACGGCGACGCGCTCACGGCGAAGGACGTCAAGTTCTCCTTCGACCGCATGCGCAACATCAACGACGACGCCGGCCCCGCCATCATGTTCCCGATGCTGGACAAGGTCGAGACGCCGGACGAGTCCACCGTCGTGTTCCACCTCAAGTACGCCGACGCCACCTTCCCCAGCAAGATCGCCTCCGGCGCCGGCTCGATCGTCGACCACACCGCGTACCCGGCCGACGCCCTGCGCACCGACGGCAAGGCCGTCGGCTCCGGCCCCTACCGGCTCGACGCGTTCGGCAAGGACGAGGCGGCCTTCTCGGTCAACGACAAGTACCGGGGCACCGCCGAGGCCAAGAACACCGGTGTCACCCTGAAGCTCTTCCACGGCGACCAGGCGGGCCTGAAGAAGTCCCTGCTCGACGGGGACGTCGACCTCGCCTACCGCGGCCTCGCCGCCAAGGACATCGCCGACATCCAGGCGGCCACCGGCAAGGACGCCGGCGCCGCCCAGGACATCGACGTCGTCGAGGGCACCAGCGCCGAGGTCCAGCACCTCGTCTTCAACATGAAGGACCCGGTCGCCGGCAAGCTCGCCGTACGCAAGGCGATGGCCTACCTGATCGACCGCGACGCCCTCATCGACCAGGTCTACGACAACACCGCGACCTCGCTGTACTCGATCATCCCGGCGGGCATCAGCGGCCACAACACCGCCTTCTTCGACACCTACGGCGCCCACCCCTCGAAAAGCCGGGCCCGCGCCGCGCTGGAGTCCGGCGGCGTCACCGGCAAGGTGAAGCTGACGCTCTGGTCCACACCGTCACGCTACGGACCGGCCACCGACGCCGAGTTGAAGGCCATCGCCGGACAGCTCAACGCCAGTGGCCTCTTCGACGCGGACGTGAAGTCCGTCGCCTTCGCCCAGTACGAGCGGGACATCAAGTCCGGCAAGTACGGCGTCTACGTCAAGGGCTGGGTCCCGGACTACCCGGACCCGGACAACTTCACCCAGCCGTTCTTCGGCGCCGGCAACGTCCTGGCGAACCACTACACCAACAGTGCCACCACCGGCACGATCATCCCGCAGACCGGCGCCCAGAGCGACCGCGCCAGCACCGCCAAGCAGTACGAGCAGCTCCAGGACATCGTCGCCCAGCAGCTGCCGATCCTGCCGGTCTGGCAGGCCAAGCAGTACGCCGTCGCCCGCGACAGCGTCTACGGCCTGGAGAACTGCCTCGACGCCTCGACCGTCTTCCGCTTCTGGGAGATCAGCAAGGGCTGACCCGCTCCTCACACCAGGCGCACGCGAAAGGCGGCGGTCACCTTCCGGGTGACCGCCGCCTTCGCGTAGGCGCGTACGTATGTGGAGTCCTACGGGACACCGGACACGGCCACCTACTGGGCGCCGGGCCGGACCAGACCGCTCTCGTACGCGTACACGGCCGCCTGCACCCGGTCGCGCAGGCCCAGCTTGGTCAGCACGTGACCGACATGGGTCTTCACGGTCGTCTCGCTCACGAAGAGGTCGGCGGCGATCTCCGCGTTCGACAGACCCCGCGCCACCAGCTTCAGCACCTCGACCTCGCGCTCGGTCAGCGTGTGCAGCGTGTCCGGCACCGGCTCGTCGCCCGAGGGGAGATGGTCCGCGTACTTGTCGAGCAGCCGGCGCGTGATGCTCGGCGCGAGCATCGCCTCCCCGCCGGCGACCACGCGGATCGCCTGCACCAGCTCGTTGGCCGGGGCGTCCTTCAGCAGGAAGCCGCTGGCCCCCGCCTTCAGCGCCTCCACCACGTACTCGTCCAGGTCGAACGTCGTCAGGACCAGCACCTTCGCCGGGCCGTCCTTGTCCGGGCCGGTGATCTGCCGGGTCGCCTCCACCCCGTCCATCCGCGGCATCCGGATGTCCATGAGCACCACATCGGGCTGCAGCGCCCGGACCTGGTCGAGGGCCTGGAGCCCGTCACCGGCCTCACCGACGACCGCGATCTCCTGCTCGGCCTCCAGGATCATGCGGAAGCCGGTGCGCAGCAGCGGCTGGTCATCGACCAGTAGGACGCGGATGGCCACGAAACTCTCCTTCGATAGTCCCGGCCCATTCTGCCCTGCTAGCCCTCGCCGGACGCGGCCACCCTGACCGGAAGCGGGTACGGCGGCGGGGTCCCGCCGAATTCCGGGCACACCGCCTGGTGGTCGCACCACCCGCACAGCTTCGTCGGCCGCGGCCGCCACTCGCCGGTCTCGGTGGCCTCCTTGATCGCGTCCCACAGCGCGTGCAGCTTGCGCTCCACCCGCTCCAGATCGGCGATCACCGGGTCGTACGTCACCACGTCCCCGCTGCCGAGGTAGACCAGCTGGAGCCGGCGCGGCACCACGTTCTTCAGCCGCCACACCACCAGCGCGTAGAACTTCATCTGGAACAGCGCGCCCTCGGCGTACTCGGGGCGAGGCGCCTTGCCCGTCTTGTAGTCGACGATCCGCACCTCGCCGGTGGGCGCCACGTCGACCCGGTCGATGATCCCGCGCAGCTTGAGCCCCGACTCCAGCTCGGCCTCGACGAACAGCTCGCGCTCGGCGGGCTCCAGGCGGGTCGGGTCCTCCAGCGTGAACCAGCGCTCGACGAGCCGCTCCGCGTCGCCGAGCCAGCGCGTCATCCGCTCGCCCTCGGCGTCGTCGGCGAACAGCTCACCGAGCTCCGGCCGCGACTCCCGCAGCCGGTCCCACTGACCCGGGATCAGCGACTTGGCGCGCGGCGCGGTCCGCTCCCCGGCCGGCGCGTCGAACAGTCTCTCCAGCACGGCGTGGACCAGCGTGCCCCGCGTCGCCGCCTCGCTCGGCTTCTGGGGCAGCTTGTCGATCACCCGGAACCGGTACAGCAAGGGGCACTGCATGAAATCGCTCGCGCGCGAGGGCGAGAGCGAGGCCGGCGCGACGGCCGTCACGGCGACGGCGACGGCAGGGGCGTCAGGGGTGACAGGGGCGTCTGGGGCGTCAGAGGTGACAGGGGTGACTTCTGGGGCAGGGGTGACTGTGATGACCTCGGTGGTCACCGCCGTGCCGGGGCCGCTCCCGACACCGCTGTCGGCGCCGGACGCCGGGCTCGTCCCCGGTCCCGGCTCGGTACTGGTCTCCATGTCCCACGACGATACGGCCCGCCACCGACACTCAGGCACCTGCGCCTCCCCGGCGTCTTGGCTAGCGTGGCCCGGGGGAGTCGACGGGGGCTGCCGGACACCGTCCGCATACCATCGACGCCAGAACGTCCCGCCCCGGCGGGAGACGCTCGAACGAGGGGACCGAGGGATCACCGTGGACGAGAGCGGGCAGCCGCAGTCCGGCACCGGCGGGGCGACGCCGCCCGCGCAGAGCACCGGGGGGCGTCCCGCGCAGGCCCGACCCCAGCACGCGACCCCGCCCCCCGGGCAGGACGCGCCCGAGCGACAGCCCACCCCCGACCTCCCCACTCCGCCCGCGCAGCCAGCGCCGGGTGCCTCGATGCCGCCCGGCCACGATTCGGACGAGCAGCCCGCGCGCCCCGCCCCGGGCGATGCGAGCCCGGCCGCGCAGTCGGACCCGGGTGCTTCGACCCCGTCGGACCGCCCCGGCCCGGACGACACACCCCCGGCCGCGCAGCCGGCCCCGGGTGCCTCGATGCCGCCCGGCCACGATTCGGACGAGCAGCCCGCGCGCCCCGCCCCGGGCGACGCGAGCCCGGCCGCGCAGTCGGACCCGGGTGTCCCGGACGACACGCCCCCCGCCGCACCGTCGCAACCCGGCGCTTCGACCCCGCCCGGCCAGGACCCGGCCGCGCAGCCCACCCCACCCGGCCCCGACGAAGCGGCGCAGCCCCAGCCCGGCCCCCGCGATGCGGCGCAGCCCCCGCAAGACCCGGCCGGTGACCCCGAGGCCCGCGCGGGGAGCGCGCCGGCGGGGAGTCCCTACGACACCCACCCCGACCGCGCCGCCGCCACCTCCGGGACCCGCAAGGGCCCGGCCAAGCCGCCACCCAACCCGCGCGGCGGCATCCTCATGGGCCGCCCCTTCGGCGTACCGGTGTACGTCGCCCCCAGCTGGTTCCTCGTGGCCGCGCTGATCACCTGGGTCTTCGGCGGCCAGCTCGACCGCGTGCTACCCGAGCTCGGCGCCGCCCGCTACCTCGTCGCCCTGTTCTTCGCGGTCGCCTTCTACGCCTCCGTCCTCGTCCACGAACTCGCCCACGTCGTGGCCGCCCTGCGCTTCAAGCTCCCGGTCCGCCGCATTCAGCTGCAGTTCTTCGGCGGGGTCTCCGAGATCGAGAAGGAGTCGGAGACCCCGGGCCGCGAGTTCGTCCTCGCCTTCGTCGGGCCCCTGCTCTCCCTCGTCCTGTCCGGCGTCTTCTACCTCTGCATGATGGCGGTCGAGCCCGGCACCGTCCCGGGCGTGCTCCTGGCGGGCCTGATGGTCTCCAACCTCATCGTCGCCGTCTTCAACCTCCTGCCCGGCCTCCCCCTGGACGGCGGCCGCATGCTCCGCGCCGTCGTCTGGAAGCTCACCGGCAAGCCCATGAGCGGCACGATCGCCGCCGCCTGGGTCGGCCGCGCCCTCGCCGTCACCGTCCTCATCGGCCTGCCCCTGCTCACCCAGTCCGGCGCCCTCGGCGAGAGCGCCGAGGACGTCAGCGGCATGGACACCGTCACCGACGCCCTGCTCGCCGCGATCCTCGCCGCGATCATCTGGACCGGCGCCGGCAACAGCCTGCGCATGGCCCGGCTGCGCGAACACCTCCCCGAACTGCGCGCCCGCACCCTCACCCGCCGCGCGGTCCCCGTCGCGGCCGCGACCCCCCTCTCCGAAGCGCTGCGCCGCGCCAACGAGTCGGGCGCCCGCGCCCTCGTCGTCGTCGACGCCGACGGCGAACCCCGCTCCCTGGTCCGGGAGGCCGCCATCGTCGGCGTCCCCGAACACCGCCGCCCCTGGGTCCCGGTCAGCGGCCTCGCCCAGGACCTCACGGACGGCATGCGCGTCTCCGCCGAACTCGCGGGGGAGGACCTCCTCGACACCCTGCGCGCCGCCCCGGCCACCGAGTACCTCGTCGTCGAGAACAACGGCGCGATCTACGGCGTCCTCTCCGCCGCCGACGTCGAACGCGCGTTCGTGAAAGCCATGGCCCGGCCCGCGTAGAGCCCCCGCGGACCAGATGGTCGGCGGCCCCCGCCAGGGCCGGTAGGCTGGTCACATGTCCGAACCGACCGGTGCCGCCCGCCGACGCGGGCCCTTCAAGGTCGGGGACCAGGTACAGCTGACCGACCCCAAGGGCCGCCACTACACGTTCACGCTCGAAGAGGGAAAGAACTTCCACACCCACAAGGGTTCCTTCCCGCACGACGAGCTGATCGGCGCACCCGAGGGCAGCGTTGTCCGCACCACCGGAAACGTCGCCTACCTCGCGCTGCGCCCCCTGCTCCCCGACTACGTCCTGTCCATGCCCCGCGGCGCCGCCGTGGTCTACCCCAAGGACGCGGGGCAGATCCTGGCCTTCGCCGACATCTTCCCCGGCGCACGCGTCGTCGAGGCGGGCGTGGGTTCCGGGTCGCTCAGCAGCTTCCTGCTGCGCGCCATCGGCGACGAGGGCATGCTGCACTCCTATGAGCGCCGCGAGGACTTCGCCGAGATCGCCAAGGGCAACGTGGAGCGCTACTTCGGCGGCCCGCACCCGGCCTGGCAGCTGACCGTCGGCGATCTCCAGGACAACCTCACCGACGGCGACGTCGACCGCGTCATCCTGGACATGCTCGCCCCCTGGGAGTGCCTGGACGTCGTCAAGAAGGCGCTCGTCCCCGGCGGCATCCTCTGCTGCTACGTCGCCACGACCACCCAGCTCGCCCGCACCGTCGAGTCCATCCGCGAGATCGGCTGCTTCAACGAGCCCACCGCGTGGGAGTCGATGATCCGCAACTGGCACGTCGAGGGCCTGGCCGTGCGCCCGGACCACCGGATGATCGGCCACACCGGCTTCCTGCTGACCGCCCGCCGCCTCGCGGACGGCGTCGAGCCGCCCATGCGCCGCCGCCGCCCCGCCAAGGGCGCCTACGGCGAGGACTACGACGGCCCGAACGCCGACGGAGGCAGCCGCGGCCGCTGAGCCGACGACCGGCCCCGCACCACCGCACAACGCACCGGCGCCGCCACCGAGTTCCCGCCCGCCCGGGGGAACTCGGCGGCGGCGCCCGCGCGTTGACCCAGCGGCAGCACCACGGCCCGGAACGCTCCGGGTGAGAACGAGACCCCGCCGTTCCCCCGCATTGTGACCTATGGCACGATGCTGGCCACCCCCACCGGCACAGCCCTCACAGGAGACACTCCTCGTGCAGCAACCCGCCGTCCCGGAACTGGCGCACACCACCACCCGGCCCATCCACTGGCTGGCCACCGCGGCGGCGCTCGCCGCCGTCGTGGCGGCCTCCGGCTTCCTCCAGCCCGGCGCGGCCACCGCGGCCCAGGCCGACGCCGCGGCGGGAGCTCGCAGCACCGCACACGCCGTCACCCCGCCCGATCCGGCCGCCGTCCACTTCCCGCTCAACTGCGGGCCGGTCAAGGTCGTCGTCCAGAAGCAGGCCGCCGGCGACCTCGACGGCGACGGCCGGCCCGAGACGGTCGCCGTCGTCCGCTGCGACGCGGGCTCCGGCACCCCGCCCAACGGGGTCTACGTCCTCACCCAGCCCCCCGGGGCCAAGCCCCGGATCGTCGCCACCCTCGTCGACCCGAAGGACGCCTTCTCCGTCAGCGCCTTCGCCGTCCAGGACGGAGCCGTCACGGCGACGCTCGACGGCTACTCGTCCGACGCGGTCCCGCGCTACCGGCCCGACATCCACGACAAAGCCACCTGGCAGTGGAAGGGCGGGGCGTTCGTCCGCTCTCCCCAGGCAGCCGCCAGCAGCGTCTGAAACCGACGCAGAGGGCCCTGGACGCCGGTCCACCGGCGTCACGGGCTGTCGATGCGCCCCGCGCTCTCCCCGTTCGCGCCTGTCATGAGCGGTTCACTCCACTCCATTCTGGTCATGAC
>NZ_JBEXOS010000096.1:0-20653 GCF_040611655.1 Streptomyces sp. NPDC006552 | reverse complement strand
AGTGCTCATCCGGTCCTGGTCCAGCCGGTCACCGGGACCGCTGACGACAGTGGCGTGGACGCGGTGGTGACGGGTTCGCTGCGGCGGGACGACGGTGGCCTGCGACGGCTGCTGACGTCCATGGCCGAGGTCTTCGTGCGCGGCGTCCAAGTCAAGTGGGACGGCGTCCTGCCCGCCGCCGGAACACCGGCCACCGGCCCCGCCCTCCCCACGTACGCCTTCGACCACCAGCACTACTGGCTCCAGGCCACCGCGGCCGCCGGTGACGCGACCTCGCTCGGGCTCGACGGAGCCGGTCACCCGTTGCTCGGTGCCATGGTGCGGCTGCCGCACAGCGGCGGCTTGCTGTTCACCTCGCGCCTCTCGCTCACGACCCACCCCTGGCTGGCCGACCACGCCATCGGCGGGATGCTGCTGCTGCCGGGCACGGGCCTGGCCGAGGTGGCCGTGCGCGCCGGTGACGAGGCCGGCTGCGGTGTGCTGGAGGAACTCGTCATCGAGGCGCCGCTCATCGTGCCCGCGGCCGGTGGCGTACGCGTCCAGGTCGCGTTGAGCGCCCCCGACGAGAACGGCACACGCGCTGTCGAGATCCACTCCCAGCGCGAGGACACCACCGAGGACGACGCGGCGTGGACGCGGCACGCCACCGGCACACTGACCGCCGCTTCGACGGAACCGTCCATCGCCTTCGACTTCACCGCCTGGCCGCCGCCCGGCGCCGAACCCGTCGAGGTCGGTGACTTCTACGACGGACTGCGCGAGCACGGGGTCGACTACGGCCCGTCCTTCCAGGGCGTGCGCGCGGTCTGGCGGCGCGGCGGCGAACTCTTCGCCGAGGTCGCCCTGGACGAGCAGCAACGCAAGGAAGCCGACCGGTACGGCATCCACCCCGCCCTGCTCGACGCGGCCCTGCAGACCGGGTCGTTCCGGCCGCCCGCCGACGCCGGGGCGGGGGAGGAGGCCGGGCGGCCGCTGCTCGCGTTCTCCTGGAACGGCCTGGTGCTGCACGCCGCGGGCGCCTCCGCGCTGCGGGTGCGCGTCGCGCCCGCCGGACAGGACGCGTTCTCGGTCGACGCTGCGGACGAGACCGGTGCGCTGGTCGTGACGATGGACTCCCTGGTGTCGCGCGCGGTCTCAGCCGAGCAGCTGGACACCGCGGCGGACACCGCGGTCGCCGGTTCGCTGTACCGGGTGGACTGGACCGAACTGCCCCTGGGCCAGGGGCCGGTGGCGGCGCCGGTGTGGACGCCTGTGACCACGGCGGACGACATCACGGCACCGGCCTCCGACGTGGCCGACGCGGCACCGGCCCTCGGGACCGCGGCGGTGGCCGTCCTGGAAGCCGTCGGCGGTACCGGCGACGCTGCCGTGCTGACGCTGACCTCCCGGGTCCTCGCCGTCGTGCAGGCGTGGCTGGACGCGGACGGTCCGCAGGACGCGCGGCTCGTCGTCGTGACCCGGGGCGCCGTGCCTGCCGGAGACGGCGTGGTGAGCGACCCGGCCGGCTCCGCGGTGTGGGGCCTGGTCCGTGCCGTGCAGGCCGAGAACCCGGACCGGATCGTCCTGCTCGACGCGGAGACCGGCACCGCCACCCGTACCGGAACCGGCGTCGGCCCCGGCTCCGAATTCGACCGCGTCCTGGGCGCGGCCCTGGCCACCGGCGAACCGCAGCTCGCGGCGCGCGGCACGGCCCTGCACGTACCCCGGCTCACCCGCGCCGAGTCCGGTCAACTACCCGAAGGGACAACGGGTTTCGACCCGGAGGGGACCGTCCTCGTCTCGGGCGGCGGCTCGCTCGGTGAGCTCATCGCCCGGCACCTGGTCGTCGCGCGCGGCGTGCGCCACCTGATGCTGGCCAGCCGCCGCGGACCCGCCGCCGACGGCGTGACGGAACTGGTCGCCGAGCTGACCGGGCACGGCGCGGCGGTCTCCGTCGTCGCCTGCGACGTCTCCGAGCGGGACCAGGTGGAGTCCCTGCTCGCGTCGGTACCGGCCGCGCACCCGCTGACCGCCCTCGTGCACACCGCCGGCGTCTTCGAGGCGGGACTCGTCGGCTCCCTGACGCCCGAGCGCCTGGCGCGGGTGTTCGCGCCGAAGGTCGACGCCGTACGGCACTACGACGAGCTGACCCGGGGCCTGGACCTGGACGCGTTCATCGTCTACTCCTCCGCCTCGTCCGTCTTCCTGGGCGCGGGCAGCAGCGGTTACGGAGCCGCCAACGCCTTCCTCGACGGCCTGATGGCGCAGCGCCGCGCGGCCGGGCTGCCCGGGCTCTCGCTGTCCTGGGGCACCTGGGCGTACGCCACCAACATGACCACCCACCTCAGCACCACCGACCAGGCGAGCATGAGCCGGCGGACGAGCCGGGACGGCGTCGTGGCCCTCGAACCCGCCGAGGGAACGGCCCTGTTCGACGCGGCGCTCGGCACCGCCGAGTCGCTCCTCGTACCGGTCAGGCTGGACCTGCGGGCGGTCCGCGCGGACGCGGCGGCCGGCGGCACGGTGCCGCCGCTGCTGCGCGGCCTCGTGCCGGCGGGGCGGCAGCAGGCCCGCGCCGCCGGGGCGCAGGACAGCGGGCTCACGCGCCGGCTGGCCGGGCTCACCGACGAGGAGCAGGAGGCGCTCCTGCTCGACCTGGTGCGTACCCAGGCCGCGGCCGTGCTCGGGCACAGCGGTCCGGACGGCGTCCGCCCGGACACCGCGTTCAAGGACGTCGGCTTCGACTCGCTGACCTCGGTGGAACTGCGCAACCGGCTCCGGGAGGCGACCGGGGTGCGGCTGCCCGCCACGCTGGTCTTCGACCAGCCGACACCGCTCGTGCTCAGCCGCTATCTGCGGGGCGAACTCGGCGTCGGCGACGACGTGTTCACCCGGGTCAGCACGAAGATAGAAGACGTCGAGTCGTTGATTGCTGCCGTATCCCTCGACGATGCCATGAGGGCGAGTATCGCGCTCCGCCTCCAGGGGCTGGTCGCCCGGTGTAATGGGGCCGTCGAGCGGACGGACGTCTCCACGGTGGCCGAGAAGCTGGAATCCGCGTCGGCCGACGAAGTCCTCGACTTCATCCATGAGGAATTCGGGCTCGTGTGAATCCGGTACAGGGCATCCGGCTCCATCAACCTTCTCGTGAGGACTGAAGCATGGCCACGGACGAACAACTCCTCAGCACCCTCAAGCGAGTCACCACCGAACTGCACCAGCTGCGCAAGCAGGGTGCCTCGCACGCGGGCGAGCCGATCGCCGTCGTGGGGATGGCCTGCCGGCTGCCGGGCGGCGTGACGGGCCCCGAGGAGCTGTGGCGGCTGGTGCGCGAGGGCGGCGACGCCGTGTCGGGCTTCCCCGACGACCGCGGCTGGGAGCTGGACGGCCTCTTCGACCCGGACCCCGACCACCCCGGCACCTCCTACACCGACCAGGGCGGATTCCTGCGCGGCGCGGGCCTGTTCGACCCCGGCTTCTTCGGGATGTCGCCGCGCGAGGCGCTGGCCGTCGACCCCCAGCAGCGGCTGCTCCTGGAGACCTCCTGGGAGGCGCTGGAACACGGGGGCATCGACCCGGTCTCGCTCAAGGGCACCGACGTCGGCGTCTTCACCGGAGTCTCCAGCCAGGGGTACGGCTCCGGGGCCGGTGGCGTCGCGCCCGAGCTGGAGAGCTTCACCGGTACCGGCGTGGCGTCGAGCGTGGCGTCGGGCCGGGTGTCGTACGTCCTCGGCTTCGAGGGGCCGGCCGTCTCCGTGGACACGGCCTGCTCGTCGTCGCTGGTCGCCATCCACCTGGCCGCGCAGGCCCTGCGCCAGGGCGACTGCTCGCTGGCGCTGGCCGGCGGCGCGATGGTGATGGCGACGCCCGGCACCTTCGTGGTCTTCTCCCGGCAGCAGGGCATGGCCTCCGACGGGCGCTGCAAGGCGTTCGCGGACGGCGCCGACGGCATGGGCCTGTCCGAGGGCGCCGGGGTGGTGGTCCTGGAGCGGCTCTCCCAGGCGCGCGAACGCGGCCACCGGATCCTCGCGGTGCTGCGCGGCAGTGCCGTCAACCAGGACGGCGCCTCCAACGGCCTGACCGCGCCGAACGGCCCCTCGCAGCAGCGCGTCATCCGCAAGGCCCTGGCCGGTGCCGGCCTGGTCGCGGCGGACGTCGACGTCGTGGAGGCCCACGGCACCGGCACGGCGCTGGGCGACCCGATCGAGGCGCAGGCGCTGCTCGCCACCTACGGGCAGGGCCGCGATCCGGGCAGACCGCTCTACCTCGGCTCGCTGAAGTCGAACATCGGCCACACCCAGGCCGCCGCGGGCGTCTCCAGCGTCATCAAGATGGTCCAGGCGCTGCGCCACGGAGTGCTGCCCCCCACGCTCCACGCCGACGTGCCGACGACCGAGGTCGACTGGACGGCGGGCGCGGTGGAGCTGCTCAACGAGGCCCGGGACTGGCCCAGCGAGGGCCGCCCGCGCCGCGCGGGCGTCTCCTCCTTCGGCATCAGCGGCACCAACGCGCACCTGATCCTGGAGGAAGCACCGCAGGAGGCGCCGCAGGAGACGGTGCCGGAGCCCGCCGAGCCGGAGACGGCGGCCGCGGGCGTGGTGCCGCTGGTCGTCTCGGCCCGCAGCGAAGGGGCCCTGGCCGGCCAGGCGGAGCGGCTCGCCGCGTTCGTCGAGCGCGCCGGCGAGGTGCCGCTGCCGCACGTGGCCCGCGCCCTGCTCACCGAGCGGGCCCTGCTGCCGGAGCGGGCGGTGGTCCTGGCGGGCTCGGACGACGAGGCCCGCGCCGCGCTTGCCGCGCTGGCGCGGGGCGAGCGCCCGGCCCAGGCCGTGACCGGCAGGGCGGCCGGCCCCGGCGCCCCCGGCAAAGTGGTCTGGGTCTTCCCGGGCCAGGGCTCGCAGCGCGTCGGCATGGGCCGCGAACTGTACGCACGGCACGCGGTGTTCGCCCGCGCCCTGGACGAGGCCTGCGCCCACCTGGACACCGCCCTCGCCGGCCGCGTCGGCCACCGGGTGCGCGACGTGATCCTGGGCCGGACCGGCGACGGCACGGAGCTGCCGGACCAGGATCTGCTGCACCAGACGGTCTTCACCCAGGCGGGCCTGTTCGCCGTGGAGACCGCTCTGTTCCGGCTCGTGGAATCCTGGGGCGTCCGTCCCGACCTGGTCGTCGGCCACTCGATCGGCGAGATCGCGGCCGCCCACGCGGCGGGCGTCCTGACCCTGGCCGACGCGGCGCGGCTGGTCGCGGCGCGCGGCCGGCTGATGCAGGCGCTGCCGCCGGGCGGCGCGATGGTCGCGGTCGCCGCGAGCGAGGCGGACGTCGCCCCGCTGCTCGGCGCGGGCGTCGAGGTCGCGGCGGTCAACGGCCCGACCTCCGTGGTCCTCTCCGGCGACGAGGACGCGGTCCTCGCGGCCGCCGGACACCTGCGCGAGCAGGGCCGCAAGACGAAGCGGCTGACGGTCTCGCACGCGTTCCACTCCGCGCGGATGGAGCCCATGCGGGCCGCCTTCGCCGCGGAACTGGCCGGCCTGGAGTGGCACGAGGCGCTGATCCCGGTGGTCTCGAACGTGACCGGACGTCTCGCCGGACCCGGTGAACTGGCGGCACCGGAGTACTGGGCGGACCACGTGCGCCGCCCCGTGCGGTTCGCCGACGGCATCGCGGCGGCCGTCGACTGCGGCGGCACCCTCTTCGTGGAGCTGGGCCCGGGCGCCGCCCTGACCGGGCTCGTCGAGGAGAGCGCCACCGCCGCGGGCGCGCAAGCGACCTGCGTGGCCGCGCTGCGCGACGGCCGCCCCGAGGAGCAGAGCCTGCTCGCCGCGCTGGCCGCGCTCTTCGTGCGCGGCGTGCCCGTGGACCTCGGCCGGCTGCTCCCCGCCACCGCCCCGGCGGCCCCCGTGGACCTGCCGACGTACGCCTTCGACCACGAGCACTACTGGCTCAGGACGGCCGGCGCCGCCACCGACGCCGCCTCCCTGGGGCAGGCCGCGGCCGGACACCCGCTGCTCGGCGCCGTGGTCCGGCTGCCGCACTCCGACGGCGTGGTGCTCACCGCCCGCCTCGCGCTCACCTCGCACCCCTGGCTCGCCGACCACGCCGTCGGCGGTGTCGTCCTCGTCCCGGGCACCGGCCTGGTCGAACTCGCCGTGCGGGCCGGTGACGAGGCCGGTTGCGGGACCCTGGACGAACTCGTCGTCGAAGCGCCCCTGGTCGTGCCCGAACACGGCGGCGTCCGTGTCGTGGTCGCCGTCGGCGCGCCGGACGGCACCGGCGCCCACCCCGTCGAGATCCACTCCGTGCGCGAGGACGTGACCGGCGACGGCGAGACCTGGACCCGGCACGCGCTCGGCACGGTGTCGGCCCCTCCGCCGGCGAGGACCCCGGCGTACGACTTCACCGCCTGGCCGCCGCCCGGCGCCCGGCCCGTCGACGTCGACGGCTTCTACGCCGGTCTCGTGGCGCGCGGCTACGGCTACGGCCCCGCGTTCCAAGGGCTGCGCGCGGTCTGGCGGCGCGGCGACGAACTGTTCGCCGAGGCCGCCCTGCCCGCCGAACACCGGGACAGCGCGGGCCGGTTCGGGCTCCACCCGGCGCTCCTCGACGCGGCCCTGCACGCCGGAATGGCCGGCGCCGCGACCGACCCGGCCGGGGAGGAGAGCGGGCAGCCGGTCCTGCCGTTCGCGTGGAACGGACTGTCCCTGCACGCCGGGGGCGCCGACGCCCTGCGCATCCGCCTGACCTCCGCCGGGCCCGGCGCGGTGGCGCTGGAGGCGGCCGACGAGACCGGCGGCCTCGTCGTCACCCTGGACTCCCTGGTGTCCCGGCCGGTCTCCGCCGGGCAGCTGGAGACCGCCGCCGGCACGGCGCTCACCGACACCCTGTTCCAGGTCGACTGGAGCGAACTGCCGCTGGACACCCCGCCGCCGGCCACGCCGGAGTGGGCTTCCGTGGCCACCGCCGAGGACGTGACAACCCTGACCGCCGACCCGGGGGACACCCGGGTGGCGGTCCTGGAGGCCGTCGGCGGGGACGGCGCGGACGCCACCCTCGCCCTGACCGCACGGGTGCTGGCGGCCGTGCAGGCATGGCTGGCCGCCGACGGCCCCGACGACTCCCGGCTCGTGGTGGCGACGCGGGGCGCGGTGCCCGCCGGTGACGGCTCGGTCAGCGACCCGGCCGGTGCGGCCGTGTGGGGTCTGGTGCGGGCCGCGCAGGCGGAGAACCCGGACCGGATCGTCCTGCTCGACACCGACCCGGCCGCCGCGGACGGCGCCCCGCCCGTGCTCGGCCTCGCCCTCGCCCTCGGGGAGCCGCAGCTCGCCGTGCGCGGCAGGACGCTCACGGCCCCCCGCCTCACCCGGTCCACCGCGCAACTCCCCACGGCAGAAACCCTGTTCACCCCGGACGGCACGGTCCTCGTCACCGGCGGCACCGGCTCCCTCGGCGCGCTCGTCGCCCGGCACCTGGTCACCCGGCACGGCGTCCGCCACCTCGTCCTCGCCGGTCGCCGCGGCCGGAGCGCACCCGGAGCGGCCGAACTGGCCGCGGAGCTGACCGGACTCGGCGCGACGGTCGCCGTCGAAGCCTGCGACGTCTCCGACCGCGACCAGGTACGGGCCCTGCTGGCCGCGGTCCCCGCCGGCCACCCGCTGTGCGGCGTCATCCACACGGCGGGCGTCCTGGACGACGGGGTGATCGGGACGCTGACCCCCGCACGCCTCGCGAAGGTGTTCGCGCCGAAGGTGGACGCGGTACGCCACCTCGACGAACTGACCCGCGGCGCCGACCTCGACGCGTTCGCCGTGTTCTCCTCCGCCTCGGGCGTGTTCGGCTCGGCGGGCCAGGGCAACTACGCCGCCGCCAACGCCTACCTCGACGGCCTGATGGCCCAGCGGCGCGCGGCCGGACTGCCCGGCCTCTCCCTCGCCTGGGGCCTGTGGGAGCAGGACGCCGGCATGACCGCCCACCTCGGCGACGCGGACCAGGCGCGGGCCGGCCGCGGCGGGGTCCTGGCGATCACCCCGGCCGACGGCATGGACCTGCTCGACGCCTCCCTCGCCTCCGGCCGCGCCCTGCTCGTCCCGATCAAGATGGACCTGCGCGGCGCGCGGGCGGGCGCCGCCTCCGGCACCCCCGTCCCGCACCTGCTGCGCACCCTCGTCCCCGCGGGCCGCCAGCAGGCGCGGACCGCCACCGGCGCGGACAGCGACCTGCCGCACCGCCTCGCGGGTCTCGCCGAGGCCGAGCGGGAGGCGCTCCTGCTCGACCTGGTGCGCACCCAGGCGGCGCTCGTCCTCGGCCACAGCGGCGCCGGGAACGTACGGGCGGACACGGCGTTCAACGAAGCCGGGTTCGACTCGCTGACCTCGGTGGAACTGCGCAACCGGCTGCGCGAGGCGACCGGCCTCAAACTCCCGGCGACACTGATCTTCGACCACCCGACCCCGCAGGCCCTCGCCGGATACCTGCGCGAGGAGTTCGCGGACACGGCCGCGTCCGGCAGCCCGGCGGCGCCGGTCGCCGCGGCCGCGGACCCGGACGAGCCGATCGCGATCGTGGGCATGGCCTGCCGGCTGCCCGGCGGCGTCACCGGCCCCGACTCGCTGTGGCGGCTGGTGCACGAGGGCCGTGAGGGCATGTCGGACTTCCCCGCCGACCGCGGCTGGGACCTGGACACCCTCTTCGACGCCGACCCCGACACGGCCGGCACGTCGTACGCCAGCCAGGGCGGCTTCGTCGAGGGCGCGGGCCACTTCGACGCCGCGTTCTTCGGGATCTCGCCGCGCGAGGCCCTCGCCATGGACCCGCAGCAGCGCCTGCTCCTCGAAGCCTCCTGGGAGGCCCTGGAGAGCGCGGGCGTCGACCCGGCCCGGATCAAGGGCACGGACGTCGGCGTCTTCTCCGGCGTCTCCAACCAGGGGTACGGCGCCGGAGCCGTCGCCCCGGAGCTGGAGGGGTTCGCGAGCACCGGCACCGCGTCGAGCGTGGCGTCGGGCCGCGTCTCGTACGTCTTCGGCCTCGAGGGCCCGGCCGTCACGGTCGACACGGCCTGCTCGTCGTCGCTGGTGGCGATGCACCTCGCGGCCCAGGCACTGCGCCAGGGCGAGTGCTCCATGGCGCTCGCCGGCGGGGTGACCGTCATGGCGACACCGGTCAGCTTCGTGGAGTTCTCCCGCCAGCGCGGCCTGGCGGGCGACGGCCGCTGCAAGGCGTACGCGGACGGCGCCGACGGCACCGGCTGGTCCGAGGGCGTCGGCCTCGTCGTCCTGGAGCGCCTGTCGGTCGCCCGCGAACGCGGTCACCACGTCCTGGCGGTGCTGCGCGGCAGCGCGGTCAACCAGGACGGCGCCTCCAACGGCCTCACCGCACCGAACGGCCCCTCGCAGCAACGCGTCATCCGCAAGGCCCTGGCCCAAGCGGGCCTCTCGACGGCGGACGTCGACGCGGTCGAGGGCCACGGCACCGGCACGGCCCTCGGTGACCCGATCGAGGCACAGGCGCTGCTCGCCACGTACGGCAAGGACCGCGACCCCCAGCAGCCGCTGTGGCTCGGCTCGGTGAAGTCGAACATCGGTCACACGCAGGCCGCCGCGGGCGTCGCCGGCGTCATCAAGATGGTGCAGGCACTGCGCCACGGTGTGCTGCCGCCCACCCTCCACGTGGACGCGCCCTCGTCCCAGGTCGACTGGTCGGTGGGCTCGGTGGAACTCCTCACGCGAGCACGGGAATGGCCGCGCGAGGGCCGTCCGCGCCGAGCCGGTGTGTCCTCGTTCGGGATCAGCGGGACGAACGCACACCTGATCCTGGAAGAGGCGCCGCGCGAACCGGCCCGTGCCGTGCCGCAGGCGTCCGGCGCCGTACCGCTGGTGGTCTCCGCGCGCGCCACGGCCTCCCTCGCCGGGCAGGCCGGACGGCTCGCCGCATACGTGGAGAGCGAGAGCGCACCGGCACTCCCGGCGGTCGCCCAGGCACTCGTCGCGAACCGGGCCCTGCACGGCGAGCGCGCGGTGGTGGTGGCCGGCTCGGACGAGGAGGCGGCGGCCGGACTGCGGGCACTGGAACGCGGCGAGAGCCCGGCCGGCCTGGTCACGGGCAAGGTCGGCGTCTCCGGGGGGCCGGGCAAGGTCGTGTGGGTGTTCCCGGGTCAGGGTTCGCAATGGGCCGGTATGGGCCGGGAGTTGATGGACTCCTCTCCCGTGTTCGCGGAGCGGATCGCGGAGTGCGCGGCAGCGCTCGGACCCTACGTCGACTGGTCGCTCGTTGATGTGCTGCGGGGTGAGGTCGAGCCCGGGTTGTTGGAGCGGGTTGATGTGCTTCAGCCCGCGAGTTTTGCGGTGATGGTGGGTCTGGCGGCGGTGTGGTCGTCGGTGGGTGTGCTGCCGGATGCGGTGGTGGGGCACTCGCAGGGTGAGATCGCGGCGGCTTGTGTGTCCGGGGCGTTGTCCCTGGAGGATGCGGCCCGGGTCGTGGCTCTGCGCAGCCAGGCCATTGCTGCACAGTTGGCTGGTCGTGGCGGGATGGCTTCGGTCGCGCTGAGCGAGGTCGACGCGGTGGCTCGTCTTGGCCGCTGGTCCGGCCGGGTCGAGGTGGCGGCGGTCAATGGCCCCTCGTCCGTCGTGATTGCCGGTGACGCCCAAGCACTGGACGAGGCACTGGAGGCGTTCTCCGCCGATGGTGTGCGGGTGCGCCGGGTCGCCGTCGACTACGCCTCCCACACCCGCCACGTCGAGGACATCGAAACGGTGCTGAGCGAGGCGTTGGCGGGGGTCGAGGCGCAGGCGCCCCTGGTGCCGTTCTACTCGACCGTCACCAGCGGCTGGGTGGATGAGCCCGGGGTGCTGGACGGCGCGTACTGGTACCGCAATCTGCGTGGTCAGGTCGCCTTCGGTCCGGCCGTGGCCGGGTTGCTGGAGCAGGGTTATGGCGCGTTCGTCGAGATCAGCGCTCACCCCGTCCTGGTCCAACCGGTCACCGAGACCGCCGACGAGAGTGGCACGGATGTGGTCGTGACGGGTTCGCTGCGCCGTGACGACGGCGGTCTGCGACGGCTGCTGACCTCCATGGCCGAGCTGTTCGTCACCGGCGTGCCCGTGGACTGGAGCGGGGTGCTCCCGGCCGGTCAGGCTGCGGTCGCCCTTCCCACGTACGCCTTCGACCACCAGCACTACTGGCTCCGCACGGCACGGGCCGTCACCGACGCGACCTCGCTCGGGCTCGCCGGCACCGACCATCCGCTCCTCGGCGCCGTGGTCGAACTGCCGCAGTCCGACGGGCTCGTGGCCGCCTCCCGGCTCTCGCTCGCCACGCACCCCTGGCTGGCCGACCACCGGGTCGGCGGCGTCGTCCTCGTCCCGGGCACCGGGCTCGTCGAGCTCGCCGTGCGGGCCGGTGACGAGGCCGGCTGCGGGGTCCTGGAGGAGCTCGTCATCGAGGCGCCGCTGGTGGTGCCTGAGCACGGCGGTGTACGGGTCCAGGTCGCCGTGGGCGGACCGGACGGGACCGGCGCGCGCACCGTGGAGGTGTACTCGCGGCGCGAGGACGCCGACAGCGGCACCGACGCCTGGACCCGGCACGCCAGCGGCACCCTGTCGGCGCAGGCCCCCCGCACCGTGAACGACTTCGACTTCACCGCCTGGCCGCCGCCCGGCGCCGAACGTGTGGAGACCGCGGGCGGCTACGAGAAGCTCACCGAGGTGGGCTACGGCTACGGTCCCGCCTTCCAGGGCGTACGCGCGCTGTGGCGGCGCGGCGAGGAGACGTTCGCCGAGGTCGCCCTGGACGAGGAGCACCGCGCGCAGGCCGCAGGGTTCGGTATCCACCCCGCGCTGCTCGACGCCGCCCTGCACTCGCCGCTGCTGCGGATGACAGGCGCGGGCGCCGACGCTGCCGACGGACTGGAGGGCCAACCCGCGGGCGGCGAGCAGGAGTTGCGGCTTCCGTTCGCCTGGAACGGGCTGGTGCTGCATGCCGCGGGCGCCTCGGTGCTGCGGGTGCGGATCGCGCGGCCCGCACACGACGCGCTGTCCCTGGCCGCCGCGGACGAGACCGGCGCCCTGGTCGTGTCGATGGAGTCGCTGACCTCCCGGGCGGTCTCGGCCGGGCAGCTGGACGCGGCGGCGGGCGCACCGCGCCACGACTCGCTCTACCACGTCGAGTGGCCCGAACTGCTGTCCCTGCGGGGCGCGGAGCCCCTCCCGTCATGGGTCCTCGTGGCCACCGCGGAGGACGTGGCGACGCTCGCCGACGACGTGGAGTCGGGCGCCGCCGAAGCCCCGGCCGTCGCCGTCGTGCGAGCCGTCGGCGGCGAGGGCGAGAGCGCCGTGCTCGACGTCGTCACCCGCGTCCTGGAAGTCGTGCAGTGCTGGCTGGACGGGCCCGGCCTGGAGGAGACACGGCTCGCCGTGGTCACCCGCGGCGCCGTCCCCGCCGGGGACGGCGGCGTGAGCGACCCGGCCGGTACGGCGGTGTGGGGCCTGGTCCGCGCGGCGCAGGCCGAGAACCCCGACCG
Source organism: Streptomyces sp. NPDC006552 (assembly GCF_040611655.1). Taxonomy (NCBI): domain Bacteria; kingdom Bacillati; phylum Actinomycetota; class Actinomycetes; order Kitasatosporales; family Streptomycetaceae; genus Streptomyces; species Streptomyces sp. NPDC006552. The sequence goes on along the minus strand of NZ_JBEXOS010000096.1, from coordinate 8,166 downwards.
CATCGTCCTGGTCGACACCGCCCCGGAGGCCGACCCCGGCGCCGGGGAACTCGCCCACGTCCTCGGCGCGGCGCTGGCCGCCGGCGAGCCGCAGGTCGCGGTGCGCGGCACGGCACTGTCCGTACCGCGGCTCGCCCGGGTGACCGGCAAGCCGGGGGCCGGCGCGCCGGTGTTCGGGCCGGACGGGACCGTGCTGGTATCGGGCGCCGGATCGCTCGGCGGCCTGGTGGCCCGGCATCTCGTCGACCGGTACGGCGTCCGCGACCTGGTCCTCGCCAGCCGCCGTGGCGCGGCGGCCGAGGGGACGGCGGAGCTGGTCGCCGAGCTGACCGGGCGGGGCGCGGCGGTCTCCGTCGTGGCCTGCGACATGGCCGACCGCGGCCAGGTGGCGACGCTCCTTGCCGCGCTGCCCGGCCTGCGCGGCATCGTGCACACCGCGGGCGTCACCGACGACGGCGTGATCGCCATGCTGACCCCCGAACGCCTCGCGAAGGTCTTCGCGCCGAAGGTCGACGCGGTGCGCCACCTCGACGAGCTGACCCGGGGCCTGGACCTGGACGCGTTCGTCGTCTACTCGTCCGTCTCGGCCGTCTTCATGGGCGCGGGCAGCGGCAGCTACGCCGCCGCCAACGCCTACCTCGACGGCCTGATGGCCCGGCGCCGCGCGGCCGGACTGCCCGGACTCGCACTGGACTGGGGCCTGTGGGAGCAGACCGGCGGCGGCATGGCGGCCGGCACCGACGCCGTCGTCCGGCAGCGGATGAACCGGCGCGGCGGCCTCCAGGCGCTCACGCAGGACGAGGGCATGACGCTCTTCGACGCGGCCCTCACCGCCGGCCGCGCCCAGCTGGTCCCCGCCAAGCTGGACCTGCGCTCGCTGCGGCAGCAGGCCGCCGCCGACGGGGGAGTGCCGCACATGCTGCGCGCCCTGGTCCGCACCGGCCGGCAGCAGGCCCGGGCGGCGCGCGCCGACGAGCAGGGCCGGGCCCTCGCGGAACAGCTGGCGGGAGCCTCGCGCGCCGAGCAGGCACAGGTCCTGCTCGACCTGGTGCGCACGCAGGTCGCCGCGGTCCTCGGGCACGGCGCCTCCTACCGGATCGACGCGGACCAGGGGCTGTTCGAGGTCGGCTTCGACTCGCTGACCTCGATCGAACTCCGCAACCGGCTCCGCGACGTCACCGAACACAAGCTCTCGCCCAACCTCGTCTTCGACTACCCGACGGCCGGCATGCTCGCCGCCCACCTGCACGTACTGCTGTGCGGCGAGGAAGCGGCCCGACCGGTGGCGGTCTGACCCGCGCGCCGCCGGAGCCCCCGCCCCGGACCTGCGGTGCCCGAACTCCCTGTGGAAGAAGGTGAAGAAACGTGTTCGACGTCGACACATATCTCCGGCGGATCGGCTGCGCCGGGGAGACCGGCACGGACCTCGCGACGCTGCGCAAGCTGCACAAGAACCACCTGATGGCCATCCCCTACAACGGCGCCACGCAGGACTTCAGCGACGGGCTCCGCCTCGTCGAGCTCGACGAGGACGCCGCGTTCGAGACGTGCGTCGTGCAGGGCCGCGGCGGCACCTGCTTCCAGCTGAACCGCCTGTTCGCCCGGCTCCTGACCGAACTGGGGTACCGGGTGACGCTGCTGGCGGCCAGTACCGCGGAGGGCTGGGAGGCCTCCGGCCTCGACGTGGAGCACATGTTCCTCCGCGTCGGCCTGGACGGCGGGCAGTGGCTCGTCGACGTCGGCTACCCCGGCCCCTCCTACGTCGAGCCGCTGCGGGTCTGCGACGCGGTGCAGAGCCAGTACGGCAGCCAGTACCGGCTGGTCGAGCGCGGATCGAGGACCGCTCTGCAACGGCGCGGCAGGATCACCCGGTGGAGCGTGGTCTACAGCTTCTCGACGACCCCCCGGCAGTGGAGCGACTGGAAGGACATGGAGGAGTTCCTCGTCCGCGAGATCGCGGCGGAGACCGGACCGCAGGACGGGACGAAGATCCTGTGCGGCCGGACCCTCGACGACGGCCAGGTCGTCCTGAAGGGCCGCCGGCACCTGACCGTGCGCGACGGCCGCGAAGAGATCCGCACCATCACCGACGACGCCGAGCACCAGCGGCTGGTCACCCACCTGCTGTCCGACTCCTTCGGGTGACGCGCACACCGAGTACCCCGGACCTCCCACCCGGTCGACGTCCGACCAATTGGCACCAGAGAGGGAAAACGATGGCGAAGGAAACAGCCGATGTGATCGTGATCGGCGCAGGCCCGGCCGGTGCGGTCACCGCGTACATGCTCGCCCGGCAGGGGCACTCCGTGCTGCTGCTGGAGAAGGAGCTGAACTCCCGGTTCCACATCGGGGAGTCCCTCCTGCCGTACATGATGGGCCTGTTCGAGCGGATCGGCCTGCGCGAGGTGGTGGCCTCCCAGGGCTACGTGCCCAAGTTCGGCGGCGAGTTCATCGACCCGAGCGAGAAGAAGTTCTTCGAGGGCGTCTTCCGCGCGGACTTCACCAAGCAGGGCGAGGGCCGGCACGACAACGCCTTCCAGGTCGAGCGCGCCCGCTTCGACCGGATGCTGGCCGAGCAGGCCGCGGCCGCCGGCGCCCGGGTCGTCCTCGGCGCCAATGTGGGCGAGCTGCTGATGGAGGGCGACCGGATGGTCGGCGTCCGCTACGAGCACGACGGTGTCAGCCACGAGGCGCACGCCTCGCACGTGGTCGACGCCAGCGGCCGCACCGGCAAGATCGCCCACCGCTTCGGGCTGCGCAAGACCCTGGAGAAGCTGCGCATGGTCGCCGTGTTCCGGCACTACGCGGGGCTCGACGAGCGCCACAACCCCGGTGTCGAGGGCGACATCCAGGTCGCCGCCCACGACGACGGCTGGGTCTGGGCGATCCCGCTGACCAAGGACACGATCAGTGTGGGCACCGTCATGCCGCGCGACGTACTGCGCGGCTCGACACCGGAGAAGGTCTTCGAGGAGCACCTGGCCCGGGTCCCGCGGGTCACCCAGCGGCTGACCGGGACCCGTCCCGCCATGGACCTCAAGATCGAGACCGACTACTGCTACCACACGGACACGGTCACCGGACCGGGCTGGCTCATGGTCGGCGACGCCGGCTGCTTCGGCGACCCGATGTTCTCCGGCGGCGTCCTGGTGGCCACCGCCACCGCCGTCCGCGCCGCCGAGACCCTGCACGAGATCCTGACCGACCCGTCGGCCGAGGAGCGCCTGCTCGACCGGTACGCCAACTACTTCAAGACCGGCTACGACACCTACATCCGCCTCATCCACGCCTACTACGACGGCGAACTCGTCGCCATGGCCGCCGACGCCGCGCGCTCCACCGACCGCGACACCCTGGAGAAGTACCTCATCCGCCTCATCGGCGGCGACTTCTGGAGCGAGCACAACTCGGTGGCCGCCGAGATGCGCCGGCGCAAGGAGTGGGACACCTTCGAGCCGTTCCAGCGGGTCTACGGCTGCCCCTCCTACCCGCACCTGGACGAGCGCGACCGCAAGGAGCGGTCCGAGGCCCGCGTCCTGCGGGTGACGGCGGGCCGGTAGCGACGTCATGGCGACCATTCCGCTCCGCCTGCCAGGCCATGCCTACGAGGTGCTCATCGGCCCCGGGGTGCGCACGTCCCTCGCCGGGACCGTCCGCCGGCTGGGTGCCGCACGGGCCGTCGTCGTCTCGGCACGGCCGGCGGAATGGGTGCCCGACACCGGGGTGGAGACCCTGCTGCTCCCGGCGCGGGACGGTGAGGACGACAAGACGCTCGCCACGGTGCAGGCCCTGTGCGGCGAGTTCGTCCGCTTCGGGCTCACCCGGTCCGACGTCGTCGTCTCGTGCGGCGGCGGCACCACGACCGACGTGGTCGGTCTCGCCGCCGCCCTCTACCACCGGGGGGTGCCCGTGGTGCACCTGCCCACCTCGCTGCTGGCCCAGGTGGACGCCGCGGTGGGCGGCAAGACCGCGGTGAACCTGCCGCAGGGCAAGAACCTCGTCGGCACGTACTGGCAGCCCAGCGCGGTCCTGTGCGACACCGACTACCTCGCCACGCTGCCCCCGCGCGAGCTGCGCAACGGCTACGGGGAGATCGCCCGCTGCCACTTCATCGGCGCCCCGGACCTGCGCGGCCTGCCGCTCGCCGAGCAGATCACCGCCAGTGTGCGGCTCAAGGCCCGCGTCGTACAGGCCGACGAGCGGGACACCGGCCTGCGCCACATCCTCAACTACGGCCACACGCTGGGTCACGCGCTGGAGAAGGCGACCGGCTACGGGCTGCGCCACGGCGAGGCGGTGGCCATCGGCACGGTCTTCGCCGGCCGGCTCGCCGGCGCGCTCGGCCGCATCGGCGCGGCCCGGGTGGCGGAACACCTGGACGTCGTGCGGTCCTACGGACTGCCCACCGCGGTGCCCGCCGAGACCGGGACGCAGGCCCTGATCGCCCTGATGCGGCACGACAAGAAGGCGTCCGGCGGACTCGCGTTCGCCCTCGACGGGCCGCGGGGCGCGGAACTGGTGGGCGACGTCCCGCAAGAGGTGGTCGCGCGCGTCCTCGACGCCATGCCGCGCGCGCCGCTCGCCGCGCTCGTCGACCCCGTCACGGCCGGAGCGGCGCCGTGCTGACCCAGCCGCCGGCCGGCCCCGCGCTCGCCGCCCGGCTGGCGCGGGCGCTGGCCCGCCCCGCCGCGCAGCAGCCGCGCTGGCCCGACCCGCGCCGAACCGCCGAGGTCGTGGCGGCGCTGCACCGCGCCGGGCCGGTCGTCACCGCGGCGTCGACGGCACGGCTGCGCACGCACCTCGCGGCGGTCGCCCGCGGCGAGGCGTTCCTTCTTCAGGGCGGCGACTGCGCCGAGACCTTCGCCGAGAACACCGACGCGCACAAGACCGCGAACCTGCGCACCCTGGTCGAGATGGCCGGCGTGTTCGCCGACCGCACCGGCCTGCCCGTCGTCAAGGTCGCCCGGATGGCCGGGCAGTACGCCAAGCCCCGCTCCCACGACGTGGACGCCGGGGGCCTGCCCTCCTACCGCGGCGACCTCGTCCACTCCGCCGAGGCCACCTCGGCCGCCCGGATCCCCGACCCCGGCCGGATGCTGCGCGCCCACGCCGACGCGGCCCGGACGACGGCACTGATCGGCCGCCTCGGCGCCGGGGCCCTGCCCGGGGCCGGCGACGTGTACGTCAGCCACGAGGCACTGCTCCTCGACTACGAGCGGTCCGTGCTGCGGCTGGACGACAGCGGACCCGAGCCGCGCCTGCTCAGCGGCCTCGCCGACTTCCTGTGGATCGGTGAGCGCACCCGGCAGCACGACGGCGCCCACCTCGCCCTCGCGGAACTCCTGGCCAACCCCGTCGGCCTCAAGCTCGGCCCGGCCACGACCCCGGAGGAGGCCCTCGCGTACGTGCGCCGACTCGACCCGCACGCCGAACCGGGACGGCTCACCCTGATCAGCCGCATGGGGCACACCCGCATCCGCTCCGTGCTCCCGCCGATCGTCGAGAAGGTCGCCGCCTCCGGCCACGAAGTGGTCTGGCAGTGCGACCCGATGCACGGCAACACCTACACGTCGGCCAACGGGTACAAGACGCGCGACGTCGACGCGATCGCCGACGAGATGGCGGGCTTCTTCGAGGTGCACCGCCAGGTGGGCACCCACCCCGGCGGACTCCACCTCGAATTCACCGGCGACCCCGTGACGGAGTGCGTCGGCGGCGCCTGCGCACTCACCGAGACCGACCTGCCCACCCGCTACCGCACCGCCTGCGACCCCCGCCTCAACGCCGCCCAGGCACACGAACTCGCCCACCGCGCCGCCGAGTCGGCGGCCGCCTGCCTCGAACCCCGCAAGGCGGTGCTGAGATGACCACCCCGCCCGCCGGGCCGACCGTCCGGGGCACCACCCGCCTCTACGCCGTCCTCGGCGACCCCGTCGCCCAGGTCCAGGCACCCACCCTGATGAATCCGGTCCTCACCGAGCTGGGCATCGACGCCGTCGTCGTCCCCGTACATGTACGCCCGCGGGACCTGGAGTCCGTCGTGCGCGGGCTGCAACGCGTGGCGAACCTGGACGGCATGTTCGTCACCGTGCCGCACAAGGCGGCGGTGGCCTCCCTCGCCGACCGGTGCGGCCCGGCCGTGTCCGTCGTCGGCAGCGCGAACGTACTGCGCCGCGAGGCCGACGGCGCCTGGCTCGCCGAGAACTTCGACGGATCGGGCTTCGTGGCGGGCCTCACCGGCGCGGGCCACACACCCGAGGGCGCCCGTGCGGTGCTCGTCGGCGCGGGCGGCGCCGGCAGCGCGATCGCCGCCGCGCTCCTCGCGGCCGGCGTCGACCGGCTCACCCTGCACGACACCGACACCGCGCGGCTCACCGCGCTGGCCGCCCGGCTCGACGCGCACTGGCCGGGCCGCGTCCGCACCCAGGCCGCCCCCCGGCTGGACGGCGCCGACCTCGCCGTCAACGCCACACCGCTCGGCCTGCGCGCCGACGACCCCCTGCCGTTCCCGCTCGACGGCCTGCCCCCGGGCTGCGTCGTCGCCGACATCATCATGAAGCCGCGCGAGACCCGGCTGCTGCGCGAGGCCGCCGCACGAGGACATCGGATCCACCACGGAATCCACATGCTCGAAGGCCAACTGAGCTCCTACAGAGCCTTCTTCGACCTTCGGTGAAGACCGCCGAGCCCATTTCCGAATCCTTTGGAGAATCATGAACGTGCACCAGGCGCCGGAGTACCCGCAGTGGCCGCAGTACGACGCCGCCGAGCGGGAAGGGCTCGTCCGCGCGCTCGAACAGGGCCAGTGGTGGCGGATGGGCGGTAGCGAAGTCGACACCTTCGAGCGGGAGTTCGCCGAGTTCCACGGCGCTCCGCACGCGCTCGCCGTCACCAACGGCACCCACGCGCTCGAACTCGCCCTCCAGGTCATGGGGGTCGGCCCGGGCAGCGAGGTCATCGTCCCGGCCTTCACCTTCATCTCCTCCTCGCAGGCGGCGCAGCGCCTGGGGGCCGTCGCCGTCCCGGTGGACGTCGACCCGGACACGTACAACATCGACGTGGCGGCCGCCGCGGCGGCGGTGACCGAGCGCACCCGGGTGATCATGCCGGTGCACATGGCCGGGTTCCTGGCCGACATGGACGCCCTGGGCAAGCTCTCCGCCGACACCGGCGTCCCGCTGCTCCAGGACGCCGCACACGCGCACGCCGCCCGCTGGCAGGGCAAGCGCGTCGGCGAACTCGGCTCGGTCGCCGCGTTCAGCTTCCAGAACGGCAAGCTGATGACCGCGGGCGAGGGCGGCGCCGTCCTGTTCCCCGACACCGAGCTGTACGAGAAGGCGTTCCTGCGCCACAGCTGCGGACGGCCCCGCACCGACCGCCACTACAAGCACCAGATCGCCGGCTCCAACCTGCGGCTCAACGAGTTCTCCGCCGCCGTCCTGCGCGCCCAGCTCGGCCGCCTCGAAGGGCAGATCAGGACCCGGCAGGAGCGCTGGGCCGTGCTCTCCCCGCTCCTGGAGAAGATCGACGGCATCGACCCGCAGCGCCCCGACGAGCGCACCGACTTCCCCTCCCACTACATGGCGATGTTCCGTGTCCCCGGCCTCGGCGAGGACGCCCGCAACGCCCTGGTCGACCGGCTCGTGGCGGCCGGTGTGCCGGCCTTCGCGGGCTTCCGCGCGATCTACCGCACCGACGCCTTCTGGGAGATGGGCGCCCCCGACGAGACCCCGGAGCAGATCGCCGCACGCTGCCCGCACACCGAGGCCATCAGCCGGGAGAGCGTCTGGCTGCACCACCGCACACTGCTCGCCGACGAGCCGGCCATCCACCGTACGGCCGAGATCGTGGCGGCCGCCGTGGCCGCGGCATGAGCGTCAGGACCGCCGTCGTCGGGCTCGGCTGGGCGGGCCGCGAACTGTGGCTGCCCCGCCTCGCCCGGCACCCCGGCTTCGAGGTGGTGGCCGCCGTCGACCCCGCGCCGCCGCCGGGCGCCGCCCTGGCCGCGGTCCCCGGCCTGCCCGTGCACGCCACGGTGGACGCGCTCACCCCGGACACGGTCGACCTCGCCGTCGTCGCCGTCCCCAACCACCTGCACGCCGAGGTCGCCGCCGCACTGCTGCGCCGCGGCATCTGCGTCTTCCTGGAGAAACCCGTCTGCCTCAC
>NZ_JBEXOS010000095.1:0-21013 GCF_040611655.1 Streptomyces sp. NPDC006552 | reverse complement strand
TCGCCGATGTCGAGGTCGCCGGTGTGCTCGGCGAGGATGGTGCCCGCGAGGTCGAGGACGGCGACGCGGGCGTAGCGGGTCTCCAGATCGACGGCTCCGCGAATTACTGGGAGCTGGCTACAGCGCGGGGTCCTGTCCCGACGCTTCCTTACACAAAGCTGACGTACCGTCAGCTTACCTTTTCGCGAAATACTGCATCTGTGGTGCATCCGCAGACATGCGTCGCCACTACGTGGCGGAAAGACGGCCGGCTCCGCCGTCCAGTGCGGCCAACTCCGTTGTCCACGGCTCGAATTGCTCCGCAATTCAGCCTACAGAAATTCGCTCCGCGAATTACTGGGGGCTGACTATAGCCCGGGGTCCTGTCCCGGCGCTTCCAAAGTTGACGTACCGTCAGCTTATCTTTTGGCGAGATACTGCTGCCTGGCTCCGCCGTCCAGTGTCGGCCAACTCCGTTGTCCGCAGCTCGAATTGCTCCGCAATTCGAGCTAAAGAAATTCGCTCCGCGAATTTCTGAGACTTGCAACAGCTAGCGCGGGGTCGGATTTGACTTCTGCCTTATGGCTGACTACCCATCAGTTTTAGTTCAACTTTCGCGAACCAGGATGAGGCGTCGAGAATGCGAACGCCCGCTCCGGGCCGGGCAGCACCACCTGCCAAGTATCCCTCCGCACCCCAGCGAATAAGACTGAGATGCGGAGGGATGCTTAGTCAGCGCCCTCCGGGGGCTCGCCGCGTCCGATGGTCATCGACCACCTCACCTTGGCGGACGCGGTAACTGACACCGTGCCCTCCTTCTGTACTCCTGCCAGAGCAAGCTGGTTGTACGTTGTGGTCACTTCCCCGTCGAGACAGGCAAGGGGGAAGGAGGTTGTCACGGGCTTGACGGCAACTTTCATCGTTCCCCTGCCCTGACAACGCACCGCAACGATGAGAGCGCTGCCCTTCTTGCCGCCCTTGGTGAACGTGATGGTGCGACCACCGTGAGTGGCGCCCTGTCGGCCGGCCAGGGTCTCGTCCGGGTCGAGCTCTGGCGGACTTGTCACCGGAGTCTGGTCTTCCTTGGCAAAGGAGGGAGAGGACGAGACGGAGCTGGCGGGCAACGGCGGCTTGGTGTTTTGTTGCTCATCGGAGTGGCCGGGCGAACACGCCACCGCGAGCGGCAAGGAAGCCATGGTCAGGGCGCTAAGAGACAACAACCGCCGGTAGCGCATCAGGACTCCTAGATGTTCCAGCCGACACAGTGCGGCGTGTAGAGCGTTGCATCGGTCTTTACGCCCTTGTAGTTTCCGGCCGCCGGTTTCTGCGTCCGCTGCGCGACCCGGACGCGCCGGAGCTGGACGATGACGACTTGGGGTCGATCAAGTTGGTGCGGAGTTTTTGGCGTGCGCCGCTCATGTTGGGCGGCCGGGCGTCCGAGCGAGCTCCACGATCTCGTCGACGGGGCTTCCAGTGTGCAGGGCGAGAGTCTGCGCGATGAGGTCGGTGAGGTCGGGCCAGGGCATGTTGCCGTGCGCGTTGTACAGCGCGACCAGGCCGTGCAGGGCGGTCCAGAGCAGCAGGCCGGCCTGCCATTCCTGCTCGGGGCCGCGATCGTCCTGGTGTTGCAGTTGGTCCTGCCGGGCGCGGGCCAGTGAAACGACGACGGATCCGAGCAGTTCCTCTCCCGCACCGTGTGCGTTCGTCGGCACCAGTTCGGCGGGCATGCCGCCGCCGAAGATCGTGCGGTACGGCCCGGGGTGGTCGACTCCCCAGTGCACGTATGCGGCGCACCGGGCGACCAGATCGGCCAGGGGCCCCTCGGCGTCGTCCGCGGCCGTGCGCATGACCGCTGCGAGTTCGTCGTAGCGCAGCCGCAGCACGTGCTGGATGAGCGCGCCGAGGTCCGGGAAGTGTCCGTAGATGCTCGCAGGGGCGACGCCGACCTCGCGGGCGACCTGCCGGAGGGTGAGCGTCTCGGGCCGTTCGAGTGTGGCCAGCAGCCGGGCGGCGGCCTCCACCAGTTCGGCCTTGAGGACCTGCCCCTGTCCTCGTGGGTTCCGTCGGCGGGGGACGGCTCCTCCACTGCTCACAGGCGTACTCCCGGCGTTCGGCAACAGTCGTTCACTGTACCGCCGACCGCGCGCCCGCCTCCAACTCTCTCGTCTCCGATGCTCTTGCTTGACAGCGGTAACCAACACTTGTTCACTTAGATAACCAACAGGTGTTCAGTCATTCAGGAGGAAGCATGCGCATCGCCGTACTCGGGGCAACCGGCAGGGTCGGTCGCCTCGTCGTCGAGCAGGCCGTTCAGCGTGGGCACCAGGTCGTCGCGCTGGTCCGCCGGCCGGAGACCCGCGCCGTGTCCGGGCAGCCGACCGTCGAGATCCGTCGGGCCGACGTCACCGCACCCGCCGCGTTCCCGGATCTGACGGACGTCGACGTGGTGGTCTCCGCGCTCGGCATCGGCAAGGGCGACGGCCCAGGGACGCTCGTCGCCGGTGCGCGAGTCCTTGCCGACGTCCCGGTGCGCACGCTGTGGCTCGGCGCGCTCGGCTCCGGCTCGTCCGTCGGCGCGGGCGGCGGGATCTACCAGTGGGTCATGAAGACCTTCGTCGGCGAGGAGCTGGCGGAGAAGGCCGCCGCGGACTCGATCGCCCTCGACAGCGGCGCGACCGTCTTCCACGCCCCCGACCTGTGGGCCGGCGGCGTCAGCGTCGGGCGCCGCAACATCCCGCTGGAGGACTACGCGAAGCCCGTCCTGCCGCCCCACGCCTCCCGTGCCACCGTCGCGGCGCTGATGCTCGACGAGGCCGAACGCCCGACCCGCGCAGCCGGGGTCCTCGTCCCGGTGGGGCGCGTCTGATGCGCGGGTACGTCGCCGTCGAGGAGGCCATCGCGATCCCGGGCCTGGCGGACCGGCGGTCGCCGTCGCCGATGCCGGACAGCATCGCACCGGCCTTTCTCGCGGACATGGCCGTCCGGCTGCCCGACGTCACGCGGCTGCGGCTGCCCGACATGGACGCCCACGGCATCGCCGTACAGGTGCTCTCCCTCACCGTCCCGGGCATCGAAGCGGAGGCCGACCCCGCCCGCGCGGTGGACAACGCCCAGTACGTCAACGACCAGCTCGCCGGGATCGTCGACGCCCACCCCGGTCGGTTCGCCGCCTTCGCGGCGCTCCCGCTCCAGGACCCGGCGGCCGCCGTCGCGGAGCTGCGTCGAGCCGTCGGACGCCTCGGGTTCAAGGGGGCGCTCGTCAACGATCACATCCAGGGCCGGTTCCTCGACGACCCCGTGTTCGACCCGGTCTGGGCCGCGCTGAGCGAACTCGGTGTGCCGCTGTACCTGCACCCCGGCATGCCGCCCGCGGACCGCTGGCGCGTCCTCGACGGCCGTCCCGAACTGGACGGCGCGATGTGGAGCTGGCAGGCCGCCACCGGCGGACACGCCATGCGCGTGATCACGTCCGGGGTGTTCGACCGGCATCCGGAGGCGACGATGATCCTCGGGCACGCCGGCGAGTTCCTCCCCTTCCAGCTCTCCCGTTTCGACTCGCGCTACGCGACCCTCACCGTGCCGCACCCGCTGCGGCGCAGGCCGTCCGAGTACTTCGGAACGAACGTGCTCGCCACGACCAGCGGTGTGCTGTCCCCGGCCGCGATCGAGGCGCTCGTGCACGTGCTCGGCGCGGACAGCGTGCTGTTCGCCGTCGACTACCCCTACGAGAGGACAGGTGCGGCCGTCACCGCCCTCGAACGGACCCGCCTCCCGGATGTCGACAAGCAGAAGGTCGCCTCTGGCAACGCCCGTCGGCTGCTCCGCCTTTGACCGCCCCGTGGAATGAACTCCCGCAGGGGCTGGCCGGTCACAAGATCTCGCTCCTGCGGCTCCGGTCCGGTCCACCCGTCGTGTTGTCGTTGGCGTGTCACACCTTCATGGGCCCGGGGAAGCTTCGTCGATCCATGCGGCCCAGTCCGAAAGGTGCTCGACTGGGTCTCCTCGCGGTCACTCCCACTCCCACTCGAGTCCGTACACCCCCGGCGGGCACTTGGCGGGGAGGAGGTGGGCGGTGTGGGAGGTGTCCAGTTCCACGCGGTGGCGTTGGCGTGGTTCCACGCCGAGTCGTTCCCGGTAGGAGTAGTGACAGCGCGTGGGCAGCGCGAGCGGGTGGAACCGTACGTGCAGCAGGTAGGCCTTGAGCGGGTCGCGGATCCGGCGTTCGTGGGAGTGCGAGAGCGCGGAGGTGGGCCCGGTGCGCAGGGTGTACTCGACCACCGCGGTCTCGTTACGGGCCAGCGGTCGGCCGAAGGAGATGTCGGCGACGACACTGCGCAGCTCCGGCAGGAGTGTGCGGCCGGTCATCTCCCCGTTGTGCACGACGATGTCCACGTCTTCGAGGGGCAACGCGTCCAGGAAGTGCACGACGGTGAGGTGTCGGGCTCCGTTCGCGACGGCGCGTACGACGCTGGTCACGGCTGTCTCGCGGATGGCGCGGTGTGCGTCCAGGGTCACCGTCTCGTGGCTCATCAACAGGTGTGTGTCGGTGTTGAAGTGCGCGAACGCTTCCCCGAGGGCTTGTTCGAGGTCGGACGCGTCACCGTAGACGCAGCGGGCGGCGGCGGGGTCGTGGGGCAGGGAGCGTCCGCGGGGCCGGTGCGGTCCCAGCAGGGAACGCAAGGCGCCCGGGCGGAGTCCGAGCAACGGCTCCAGGGCGTCGACGGCTTGCAGCGACTTCGTGCGTTCGGGTTGGCTGCGGCCCCGCTGCCAGTGGCTGAGCGTGGCCACGCTCACGGTGATGCCCTGTTCCTGGAGGCGGTCGCAGATGCGTTCCAGGGGCAGTCCGCGGCGGCGCAGGGCATCCCGCAGCGTGAAGGCGAAGTTCGTCTCGGGCGCACTGTGTGCGGAGTGCGCGTGGTTCAGGTCGCTCGGCATGGTGTCTTTCTGCGCGAACGCGGGTCCGTGACGGGTGGCTGGGCCGGGCCGCATGCCGGAGGGACCGCCCACCGTAACCGGTGGGCGGTCCCTGGGTGGGGGGCCTTGGATCAGTTGGTGTTCAGTGTCAGTCCGTAGTAGCTGAGCGCGTCGTCCAGCGGCTGGAAGTAGGAGGAGCCGCGGGAGTTCACACCTCCGGTGCAGGTCTGGCCGGTGGGCCCACCGGAGGTCATGCCCTGGGCTTGGTTGCCGGAGATGTAGGCGCCGCCGCTGTCCCCGCCCTCGGTGCAGACGGTGGAGCTGCCGAGGCCGGTGACCACGGTGTCGGGGCCGCCGTTCTGGTCGGTGTACGTCACGCTGACGTTGTAGGAGCTGACCTTTCCGCAGGTCCAGCCGGTGGTCTGGCCGGACTTGCACAGGGCCGCGCCCGATGCGGCGCGCTGGCTGCCCCGGACCGCGACCGGGCTGCTGTTGCCCCAGGTGCCGACGCTGGTGGCGAGGGAGTTGCCCGCGTCGAGGGCGGCGACGCCCATGTCCACGCTGCGGGAGCCCAGCGCGAACCGGGTGTGGGTGGCCTTGGCGAAGCGGACGTTGTCGTAGGAGAGGACGGGCAGGTCCTCCACGCAGTGACCGGCGGTGACCAGGTACTGCTTGCCGCTCCTGTCGTGGGCGCCGTATCCGACGGAACAGATGTAGCCGTTGAAGGTCATCCGGCTGCCTGGGTAGATCACCGCCTGCGGAACGAGCTCCTCGCTGCCGCGTACGACCTTGACGGCGGAGCCGTACTTTCCGGCTTCGGTCAGGAACGCTTTGGCGGCGGCCCGGCTCTCGTTCGCGACCTCGACCGTGACGGTGTCGGTCGCGAGGTCGACACCCCACGCGTTCACGCCGGTCGGCACCTTCTTGGCGGCGAAGGCGTCCAGCTTCGCCTTGATGGCGTCCAGCTCGGCCTGGCCTCGGTCGGGCACGCGCGCGCCCAGGCCCGCTTTCTCCACCTTCTCGGCTGTTGCCGCATTGTGTGTATTGACGGTCAGTTTGCCGCCGGAGGTGAAGAACGCGCCGTCGGTGGATATCCCGCTCTTGGCCAGGCCCGCCAGTCTGTCCTGTTGTTCCGACTGCCGGTCCAGTCGGCGGACGGCGGTTTCCTCGCTGACGCCGAGCGAGGCGGCCAGCGCCTGTACCATCGCCGGCTGGTAGCGCGGAGAGGCACCGCCGCCCTGGTTGTCCTGGGCCGCCTGGGCTCCGCTCACCGCGGAAACCGAGAGAAGAATTCCGGCGGTCGCCACAAGGGCGTACTTACGCGACATGCGCACACTGATTCCTTCCAGTAGCAGGCAAGCCCACAGCACAGAAAAAGGGGGGACACTTGCCTGGCGGCGAAAGTATGGGGGGTGTTCGCCACGCCCCGACTCTGGCCGAGGTGCTACTGGGGCATCAAGGCCCATGGCAGCGGGAGTTTTTTACAGAGGAAGTGCGGAACTGTATAGGCGGGGTGGGGGCTCTTGCTCGTACTGTTTGCCGCTCGGCGGTCCGTGGGCGGCGGTCAGGCGGTGTCGAGGGGGTTGGCGGCGATCCTGGTGGCGAGGTCGGAGCGGATGGCGTGGGCGGCGGAGCTGTCCGGTTTGCGGTCGGCCTGGGCCGTGAAACAGGCGAGGAAGTCGCCGGTGAATCCCAGCCGGGGATATCGACGCAGCACCTCGGCGCGGAATGACAGGCCGAAGTCGTCGATGCCCGCTCCGACCACGTCGACGGCTGCCGCCCGGGAGATCAGGTGGCTTTCCGGGTCCTCGGCGACGTCCATGGTGGGTCCCATGTGCCTGATGATCACTTCACTCAGGCGTTCGCGGCGCGGGCGTGGCCAGCCGGCGCCGGCCGCGAAGACGTGAGCGACGTGGCCGGCCGCCACCTCGAAAGAGAGAGTGTGGTTGTCGAAGTCGGGTGTCAGGCCGATGTCGTGGAACATGGCGGCGATGTAGAGGAGTTCGTTGTCGTACGTGATGTCGTGCTGGCGGGCGTAGGCGGCTGCCCAGGCGTGGACGCGGTGTCCATGGTTGGTGAAGGCCGCGGACTGGTAGGCCGAAGCCACTTCTCGCGCCATCGTCGCCGCCGTTGTCTGCGGTAGCGCGAGGTCGTTCAGGGAGGTCATGTGGAGACGATATGACGCCGGAAGTGTGCGCGAGCGGTCCAATCGCCGCGGGAGATTACGGGCAAATTCCTGCCGGGTGGGTGCGCGCGCATGGGGAGTGGGGGTCGTTCGGCTTTGTTGCTGTGCCGGGTCAGGTGTCAGAAGTGGGTGGGCCGAGCATGGGGTCCGTATGACGCAGTGGATCGTAGCCATGGAGACGAATGACGCCGGCGGCCTGGTCGAGGAGGTCGACGCGGCGCCTGCCGATGCCGTCGCGCACGCCTTCGACCCGCAGGCCGGAGCGGCGCCACATGAGATCCGTTCTGCCTTCACCGTCCAGGCGGAGCATGCCTGGCAGATGCCGCTGCAGCGTGGGCGCCGCTGCCCGGTGTGTGCGGATGCCGTGCCGCCGCACAGCTGAGCAGCCGTGCTGGTGCGCCGGTCGTTCTGGCGGCCAGGTGGCCGGCGTCCAGGTCCGCGCCAGTCGCTGCCGCCCTGGGCCCCGGCGATCCGCCCATCTCCGAAGCGGAGGGTGCGGCCCACAACGGCACGGTGGTGCCGCTGCCGAACCACGACAGCCCGTCACCCTCGACGAAGAGTAGAAGACGAAGCCGGTCAGGCTGAAGCTCCATGGGGCCTTCGCCGGAAGGTGACCGCCTTTCGCGTGCCCCTACCTCTACGGCCCTGGCTGGTCTCCCCCCTCCAGGCAGAACTCCTTCATGTCCGGACCGCGTCTCTGCGGCGCGTCAGGCCCGGAGCAGAGCGCGACGGCCAGGCCCACGGTGGCCAGGCCCGCCAGCACGATCGTGGCACTTGCACGGGCCTGTGCCGGGAATCGGGCGGCAGAGCGGTCACCGCACGCCGATGCAGTCGTCGGCCGCCCCGCGGTGACAGGACCGGGCCGAGCTTCCCGTCCGGCAGGGTGCCTTTCGCCCAGTCCCCGGGGCACCAGAATGCTGTTACTTTCCCTAGTCCTGGGCCGGGCCCGGGTCCCGCTGTCCCCGGCCCACGCGAGAACCGGCCACCCCTGCTGCGGGGCGCCTCGTCGTCCGGTGGGTCCCTGTCCGTCTTTGCCCTCCACGTCAACGGGCCGTAGGACAGCGCGCGTTGCTTAGCTGCAAAGACCCAGATGCCGTCGGCTCCGGCGGTCCCGGGAGCGGTCCGGCGCTACGGACCTTCACCCGGGCACCACGGTCTCTCCACTGTCATGGACATGCGTTTTCCGCCAACGTGGCACCGGCGTGGCGGACTTGACAGAGCGTCATGATCTTCCGGTGATACGCTCCCGTGCACATGCCACGTGAGCTTTCGCCTCGGCATGGATACAGCCAGGGGGGCTCTCCGGGCGGTGAGGTATGCCCACGGCCGGGGGTCCGCTTGGACAGATTCCGAGAGCTGGACTCCAGCCGCTCAAAGAGAGTCACATGACGAATTTTTGGCAGAATCCGGCAGTTTGGGCGCTCGTCGTCGGCGTCGCTGTCGCCATCTGGGTAATCACGCGCCAGCGAAATACGATCAGGGCGCTGCGAGGAGAGAAGCAGGGGCTCGAGGGTGAGTTGACCCGGTCGCAGGGAAACGTCTCTGCTCTGCAGGTCGACGTCGCCGAGCTACGCAGCGGCTATGACGAGGTGGTCCGCCAGGCGAAGGAAGAGGCGGAGGACGCCACCAACACCGTGCTGAAGTCCGCCATGCGGACCCTGCAGGGTCTCGCCGCGGAGCAGCAGCGGGCCATCTCGGGGTTGCAGAAGAAGTACGGCGACTCCGCCGTGTTGCGGGACATGCTGGACATCGACCACATGAACTCCCAGTTCAACCGGCGTGCGCAGTCCATCGCCGTGCTGTGCGGGGGGTGGCTGGGCCGGCAGCGGGAGGCCGCGGCCGTCCATGACGTGATCCGCGGAGCCCAGGGGCGTATCCGGCACTACCAGCGCGTCGACATCGCCTCGCGGGTCGACTTCGGGGTGACCAGCCGCGCCGTCGAGCCGATCGCGCTGACGGTGGCCGAGCTGTTGGACAACGCGACCAGCTACTCCGACCCGTCCACCACGGTCGATGTCGAGGTGCGTCCCGTGCCCACCGGCATCGTCATCGTGATCGACGACGCCGGTGTGGGCATGAGCGAGGAGGAAAGGGCGCACGCCACCGCTCTGCTGTCCAGCGGGTCCGCGGTGAGCGTCGCCGAACTCGGCAACCCTCCCGCATTCGGATTCGCGGTGATCGGTGCCCTGTGCGCCAGGTTCGGGTTCACAGTCACCATCGACAGCACCTCTCCCTACGGCGGCGTCCGCGCCGTGGTGCGGGTGCCGAAGGAGCTGCTGACCGACATGCCGGAGCCCAAGAAGCCCACCACCACGCAGGAGGTGGCTGCCGGTGCCGTAAGGGGCGGTTCGGCCCCTGCGACGACACCGGGCGGCCTGCCCCAGCGACGGAACAAGCGCGCCATGGCACTTGTGCAGAACGACAGCCGGCGAGACGAAGCGGCGACCGCGCCGCCGGCCCGGTCGGCAGAGGCACGGGTGGCGGCCATGGGCGCCTTTCAGCGCGGCACTCTAAGCGGCCGAGGTGCGGGGGTACCGGCCGCCGAAGGTGCTCGTGATACCACTGCCGATTCACACGAAGGGTATGCCCCGTGAGCGACGACCTGTCCTGGATGCTCGAGGACGCGCTGCAGATTCCCCATGCCCTCGCCGCGGTCCTGATCTCTGCCGACGGCCTCCAGATGTCCCGAACCGCCGAGATCGGCCGGGACGACGCCGACAAGGTGGCCGCTGCCGTCAGCGGATTGCAGTCGCTCAGCCGGTCCGTCAGCTTCTTCTGTGGTGACGAGGGTGCGAACTGGCGCCAGACGCTCATCGAGTTCGAGGGGGGCTGGGTCTTCCTGAACGCCGCGGGCGGTGGCAGCTACCTCGCCGTGGCGGCGTCGGTCGAGGTCGACATGCAGGACATCACGTACCGGATGCAGCAGTTGGTCAGCCGGCTGGGCAAGGCGATGTCGACCGGTCTGCGCAGCGACACGGTCACCTCATGACAGACGCCGCCGAGCCCGAGTTCGTGTCCGAGGCCGGAGAATTAGTCCGTCCCTACGTCATCACCCGTGGCCGTGACCTGCCCGATGAGGGCGCGTTCGCTCTCATCACCCTCGTCACGGCGGCCACCGACGAGCAGCAGCGCCCCCAGCGGCTCTCACCCGAAGAGCAGCAGATTCTGGAGATGTGCTCCAGTGGCTACCTCTCGGTCGCTGAGATCGCCGCGCACTCGCAACTGCCGCTGGGTGTCGTGAAGGTGCTGCTCAGTTCCCTCGCCGAGGGGGGCTATCTCGTGACCCGGGCGCCGGTGCCCTCGGCCCGTCTCGCCAACAAGGCTCTGCTTCAGGAGGTGCTCGATGGCCTCAAGGCTCTCTCTGTCTGAGGACGCCTACGTGCGCAGCGGCGCACACCAGACTGCGGTGAAAGTCCTGGTCGTCGGGCACTTCGCCGTCGGCAAGACCACTCTGATCAGCTCCCTGTCCGAGATCACGCCGCTGTCCACCGAGGAGCAGATGACGACGCTCTCGGAGCGCGTCGACGACCTCGACGGAGTCCAGGGAAAGACGACCACCACCGTCGCCCTGGACTTCGGCCGGCTGACCCTCAGCGAGCGCATCGTCCTGTATCTGTTCGGCTCCCCCGGGCAGCAGCGCTTCGTCAACCTCTGGGACGACATGGCCCGCGGTGCGCTGGGCGCCCTGGTCCTGGTGGACCCTGAGCGCTTGGCCAACTCCTTCGAGGTCATGGACCTGGTCGAGTCCTACGGCCTCGACTTCGCCGTGGCCATCAACGCTTTCGACGGCGGTACGGTCCACACCCCGGAAGAGGTCCGGGAAGCACTTGATCTACTGCCTGACACCCCCGTCGTCACCATCGACGCGCGCGACGAGAAGTCGTCCGTCGACGCCCTGATCACTTTGGTCCGCTATCTGCAAGAGCGCGCCGAACTGGAGCACGCATGACAACCCCCTCTGTACCTCCGCCCGGCTGCCCCGCACACGGCAGCGGGCAGCGCATACCCCTCGACTCACCGGAGTTCGCGGCCAACCCGCACGCGTACTACCGCTACATGCGCGAGCTCGGTCCCACCGCGCAGGTCACCATCGCCCCCGGTGTGGAGGCGACGCTGGTGACCGATTACAACGCGGCCCTGGATCTCCTCCAGGATTCGGCGAATTTCCGCAAGGACTCCCGTCGCTGGCGTGCCCTGGCCGAGGGCCGCGTCAGCCCCGACAGCCCGGTCCTGCCACTGCTCGCCTACCGGCCGAACGCGATGTTCACGGACGGCGCCGAGCATGTGCGGCTGCGGCAGGCCATCACCGACTCCTTCGCCCGCGTCAGCAACAAGCGGCTGGCCCGGATCGTCTCCCAGGCCGCCCAGTTCCTGATCAACCAGTTCAGTGCACGCGGCAGCGCGGACCTGCTCAGGGACTACGCGCAGCAGCTCCCGCTGTATGTGTTCAACGAGCTGTTCGGCTGCCCGCCGGAGATCGGCGACCGGGTGCTGTTCGGCATCTCCGGGATGTTCGACGGCGTCAACGCCGAACAGGCCAGCCAGGTCCTGCTCGGCGCGGTCAGCGAGCTGGTGGCGCTCAAGCGCTCCCGCCCCGGGGAGGACATCACGTCGTACCTGATGCAGCACCCGGCGCAGCTGAGCGACGAAGAGCTGGCGCACACGCTGGTGCTGCTCCTCGGCGCGGGCGGCGAGCCGGAGGGCAACCTCATCGGCAACAGTTTCTACACGATGCTGACCAACGAGGAGTTCGCGCGGCTCGGCCAGTTCGACAAGGCCGTGGACGACACCCTGTGGCGCAACGCGCCCATGTCCAACTACGCGCCCCACTACCCGGTCGCCGATACGGACGTGGCCGGCGACAAGGTCCGCGCGGGTGAGCTGTGCCTGGTGTCCTTCGGCGCCGCCAACACGGCGCTCGCCGACCGGGGTGCCGACACACGCGGTCACCTCGCCTGGAGCGCAGGCCCGCACGCCTGCCCGTCCAAGGAACCGGCCCGGCTGATCGCCCTGACCGGCCTGGAGACCTTGTTCAACGCCCTGCCCGACGTCGAACTCGCCGTCCCCGCAAGCAGCCTCGCCTGGCGGCCCGGCCCCTTCAACCGGGCCCTGGCCTCGCTGCCGGTCCGCTTCAGCGCTGTCACCCCGCGCCCTGCGGCCGCGCCCGAGCCGACGGCCGTCTCCCGCGACCAGGCGCTCCCTGTCTCGCCCGCACCCGCGCCCGCGGCGCCGCAGTCCACCGGCAGGCCTGGGCGCTGGAGCAACTTCATGAGGTGGCTGACGGGCCAGTAGCCCGCACCCCCTGTGACGCATGTGACACAGGCAGTTGATGTAGTCTGCATGAAAGATCAACTTCCTGGGTAGGACGGCGCGGAGTGTCTGGAGTGACACAAGTTGAAGGAGAGGCAGTGGACCTCAGCACCTCCGCGCCCCGTTCCACCGGCGACCGGCCGGGCCAACGACGCATGGCACACAGCAGACGGAACCCCTACGGGGGCGGCGACCCTGATAACGCGCAGGACCGAATACCCGCCGCCCTCGTGCGAGGCACGCGATGACCTCCCGGCCGGGCCCCGGCATACCGGCGGCCGGCCCCGGTGAGACGACGCTCGGCGATCACGTACTCGGCCAACTGCGGCGCCTGGGCGCCGTGGTGGGGTTGAGCGAAGCGGACACCGAGGAGTACGGACAGGTCGTGCTCGGTTCCCTCACCGGCGCCGCCCGGCGGCCGTTGTCCCAGCCCCCCGCCTCGCCCACTTTCCTGAGCGACGACCACACCCCCGTCGAGTTCTCCCTTGCCAGCACCCCCGACGCCGCCCCGGCACTGCGCGTACTCGTGGAGCCCGGGTGGGCCCACGCCGACATGGGCGACAGCGGCCGCGCCGGGCTTGAGGCCATTCGCGCGATGGCCGCCCGCTGGGGCTTCTCCACCGACCAGCTCGACACCCTCGCCGACCTGTTCTTCCCCGCAGGCGCCCAGGGCCCCCTGGCCCTGTGGTACGCGCTCGACCTGCGCGCCGGAGGGGTCCCCGGGGTCAAGGTCTACCTCAACCCCTCCGCCGGCGGGCCGGAACACGCGGCCCGCACCGTGCGGGAGGCACTGCGTCGGCTCGGCTACGACCAGGCCTTCGAGCAGCTGCCCCCGGCGGCGGCCGGCTACCCGTTCCTCGCGCTGGACCTGGGCGCCTGGAAGTCCCCCCGGGTCAAGGTCTACGTGCGACACCCGCGCATGTCGGCCGAGGACGCCTGCGCACTCAGCCGCACCGCTGACGCCGCGGCGCTCGACGTCCGCGCCTTCTTCCACGCGGCCGCGGGCTCCTTCGCGCCGCCCGGGAGCGGCGGGGACGACACCCTGAGGCTGGTGCGGCGGCCCGCGCTCACCTGCCACTCCTTCACCGAGGGCGACAGCACCCCGAGCGGCTTCACGCTCCACATCCCTGTCCGTGACTACGTGCGCGACGACGAGGAAGCCCTCGCCCGCGCGACAGCCCTGCTGACCCGGGTCGGCATCGACCCCACGCTTTTGAACCGAAGCCTGGGAGCGCTCACACAGCGCCCGCTCGCCGACGGTGTGGGGCTGATCGCCTATCTGGCTCTGGTGTATGAGCGGGGCCGGCCGCCCCGGCTCACCGCCTACCTGTCCTCCGAGGCCTACCGCGTTCGGCCACCGCAGGAGCAGTACCCGCGGGGCACCTGGATGCCCGCTCAGCGCAACCACAGCGTCCTGGATCCCGGGCACCAGCCCGTCGGCCACGTCAGCCCGTACACCGCACAGAAGGAAGTCACGTGGAGCCCTACCGCATCAAGGTCGTAGAACCTCTCGCGTTCACCACCCCGCAGCAGCGCCGGGCCGCCATGGAGCGGGTCGCCTACAACCCCTTCGAGCTGCGGGCCGACGAGGTCACCATCGACCTGCTGAGCGACTCCGGAACCGGCGCCATCTCCACGGCCCAGCAGGCCGCCGGCATGCAGGGCGACGAGTCCTACGCCGGCAGCCGCAGCTTCCACCGGTGGCACAAGGTCGTCTCCGAACTCACCGGCTACCCGCACATCCTGCCCTCGCACCAGGGCCGCGCCGCCGAGCGCATCCTGTTCTCCGCGCTGCTGAAGCCCGGCGACCGCGTGCTGTCCAACACGCACTTCGACACCACTCGCGCCAACGTCGAACTCACCCGCTGCACGGCTTACGACCTGCCGTGTACCGAGGCGAAGGACCTCGACAGCGACTACCCGTTCAAGGGCAACATCGACCTGGTCGCGCTGGAAGAGGCGCTGGAGAACGTGGACCAGGCGCCCGTGGGCGCCGTGGTGATGACCATCACGAACAACGGCGGCGGCGGCCAGCCGGTCAGCATGGAGAACCTGCACCGGACCGCCGAGCTGTGCCGCCGCCACCACGTGCCGATGATCCTGGACGCGGCGCGGTTCGCGGAGAACGCCTGGCTGGTGACCCGGCGCGAGTCCGGCTACGCCGACCGCACCCCGCGCCAGGTGGCCGAGGAGGCGTTCCGTCTCGCCGACGGCTGCGTCATGAGCGCGAAGAAGGACGGCATCGTCCACATCGGCGGGTTCATCGGCCTGAAGGACGCCGAACTCGCCGAACGGTGCGGGGCCCTGACCATCGCCACCGAGGGCCACACCACCTACGGCGGCCTGGCCGGCAGCGCCCTGGACATGATGGCCCGCGGCCTCCTCGAAGTCACCGAGCCGGCCTACCTCGCCGAACGCGCCGACATAGCCGCCTACCTCGCCGCGCGCATCCGCGAGGCCGGGGTCGACATCGTGGAACCTTCAGGCCTCCACGCCCTGTACCTCAACGCCGGGCGGCTGCTGCCCCACATCCCTCCCCACCAGTACCCCGGCACCGCGCTGATGGTGGAGCTCTACCTGCGCGGCGGCATCCGCTCGGCGGAGCTGGGCACGCTGTACCTCGGGGAAGAGGACGAGCAGGGCAACACCGTCAAGACGGCCCCGTACGAGCTCGTTCGGCTCGCGCTCCCCCGCCGGGTCTACACCCGCAGCCACTACGACCATGTCGCCGCCACCCTGGCGGACATCGCGAAGAACCCCGAGTCGGTAGGCGGCTACCGGGTCACGGGCCAGTCGCCGATCCTGCGCCACTTCAGCATCAAGTTGGCGCCGGTGGGGTCGGCCGTCTGATCCGTGCAGGGCGCGCCGGGCCGGGAAACCCACCTGCCCCGGTGCGCCCTGATCAGCATCCCACTGGTTGTGCCAGGCGCCGCACTGATCGGGGCTGAGCAGGTTCGACGGCGCTCTTGCGGCGGCTGTAGGCGGTGCATGGTCGTCCGGGGTCAACTCCGCGCCGCCGGAACAACGCTTTGAGTGCAGACCACACGACCCGGACCGACAGCTGGGTTCTTGCCAGGGAACGTACCTCGCCGTCGGCAAGGGCGAGGCCTGCCGCGGCGAGTTCGACAGCTTCAGGGTCCTTTCCTGAGCATTCCGGCGACGTGAGCGCACGTGGGCACTCCGTGGTCTCCAGCGGGTCGTTCCCAGGCCGCTTCTTCCTGCGTTCAGCCCGTGGCACTGCCGTCGTTGCGCAGGACGTTCAGCGCCCGGTCGAAGGCCGAGTCCCTCTTCTTGTCGAACTCGGCCTTCGTGAAGACCGGCTCCGTGAGGTGCGGCGGAATGCCCGTGCCGTCGAAGGTCCTGCCCGAGCGGGTCAGGAACTCCTCGTTCGGGAGCCAGGCCGACATGCGGTTGGGGAGCTTGCGCGACATGACGTCCGAGAAGACGCCCTGTGTGGGCTGCCCGATCCGGACCGTCTTGCCGGGCCGGTCCATGAGGGCCTGGGTGAAGGTCTCTCCCGCGCTGACGGTCGATCCGCCGGTCAGTACGGCGACCGGCCCGGTGTAGCGGGGGCCCTGGGCGGGCGTGACGTACGCGGGCTGCGGGCGGGTGTGCCGGGTGGGGTCGGCGGGATCGTTGCGTGCCCGCTTGGAGTAGGCGAGGTAGGGGGTGTGGGTGAGGCGCTCGGCGATGTGGATCCCCAGGGCGTCGGAACCGCCGCCGTTGATCCGCAGGTCGATGATCAGGCCCTTCAGGCTCTGGGTGCGCTCCTGGCTGAGGACCGTGTCCAGTGCCCTGTCGAGCTCGGCCAGCTGGGCGGCGTAGGGGGCGCCGTCGCCCGCGTATCCGCCGAAGCCGGAGATCCGCAGATAGCCCTGCCCGCCGGGGAGGTCGGCGTAGGTGATCCGCCCGTTGGCGAAGTCCTGGAGGTTCCGTGCGTTTGTGAGGTCGCGCTTCAGGATGAATTTCTTGACCTCGGTGTCCAACTCCTCGGTGGGTACGACGGTGCCGGGGCGAATCTGCGCGAAGACCTGATCGCCGTCCTGGACGGCGACGTGGGCGTCGTGGAGCGGCTTGACCATCTCGCTGAAGACGGCGTAGAGCTCCTTCCTCGTCGTCCCGGCGTGCACCTTGGGGCGGTATCGGTCGCGTACGGCGTGCCAGTCGATGCCTTTGGCAGAAAAGAAGGGGTAGTTCTCCTCGAAGGACTGCCAGAAGACGTCGAAGGCGGCGAGCGGTCCCTTCGGGGCCGGGCCCGTGCAGGCGTGGGGCAGATGCGAGGTCCGGCGCAGGTTCCGGTCGCCGACGGAGCTGTCCGTCCGCATGGACCTGCGGTCGCGGCCTCCGTGGGGGCGCAAGGTGAGGACAGTGCCGTCGGGCATGGTGTAGGTGCCGGGGCCGGTCCGCCGCGCGGCATCGCCCTTGAGACAGCTGACGGCGGTGGTCTGGTACTCCTGGAGGGTTCCGTTCCGGATGGACAGGACTGTGCCGTAGCCGTCCATGCGCCAGATTCCGTCGGTGGTGGACTGGTGGGCGGTGGCGGCCGGCGCGGCTTGGCCGACGAGGGCCAGCGCGGCGGCAGTGGCCGTGACAACGCGCACGATCCTGCCTTCTCTGTAGGCGACTTGCCGGGGACAGTCCCACGGTCGCCGACATGGCGTCGCCCGGCCATCCGGCTGCCCGGTTGATCAAAGGTGGGGTCAGCCCCCGCTACCGTCAGTTTCGCCCGGGAGCGTAAGTCCGCGGTCAGCCCGCGCCGTTGGTCCCCTGGTACGGCTCGCGTGCTCGATGCCCTACGGTCGAGGGCATGGCACGCAATGTGATCGTCACCGGTGGCGGTACGGGGATCGGGCGCGCGGCCGCGCAGGCGTTCGCCGCGCACGGCGACGCGGTGCTGATCGTCGGACGCAGGGCCGAGGTGCTGGCGACGGCGGGGGTGCCCGGCGGTCTGATGTACGCGGCCGATCTCGCCACGGTCCAAGGGGCGCGGGGGACGGCCGACTTCGCGCTCGACGCGTTCGACGGACGCGTCGACGTCCTCGTACACAGCGCGGGCGGGCGCGCCCGGCCCGCGCCGCACGGGGACCCGTCCGGCGGTGACCCGCTCGACGCCGTCGCCCACGCCTGGAACGACAGCTTCCGCATCAACACCCTCACGTCCGTCCTGCTCACCGAGGCGCTGCGCGATCATCTGACGGCGCCCGGCGGCCGGATCCTCTTCCTGTCGTCCATCGCCGCGCTGCGTGGTTCGGGCACGGGGGCCTACGGTGGCGCCAAGGCGGCCCTGCACCCCTACACGTACGACCTGGCCAAGGCGCTCGGGCCGCGCGGGATCACCGTGAACGCGGTGGCGCCGGGGTACATCGAGGACACCGAGTTCTTCGGTCCTTCGATGTCCGAGCAGGAGTACCGGCGCCGGGTCGATGCCATCCCGACCGGCCGCGCCGGCTCCCCCGACGACATCGCGTCCACCCTGCTGTGGCTGGCGTCCCCCGGCGGAGGCCATGTCACCGGCCAGATCGTGCAGGTCAATGGCGGCGAGGTGCTCGGCCGTTGAGGGACCGTCACCGTGCGAGATCTATGCCTACGCATCGAGCCCTGCCACTCATCCAGCCGCACAACGCGGCGGTCTGGGCGGGCGGGCCACAGACCACACGACCGGCCGGGAAAGCGGATGATCAGCCGCTGGTGGCGATCGAGTGCGCGTTGAACGGCAGCACGGGCACCGAAGCGCCCGCGTTGACCGTGTACCGGTCACCCGTGTAGTTCGTGCCGGAGTACACCACCACCCACGATCCTCGTTTGTTCCAGATGGAGCGGACGGGTCCGCCCGTGTTGCCGGTGGAGTATCGCCACGCGTAGGTGTTGTCTGCGTAGCCGATACTGCTCCAGCCACAGACCACGTCCACAGCGGCGTCGCACTGGGAATGGGACATCGGCCGGTACCCGGAACCGTCCGCCGCGGCGGCCGCCTGGCTCGTCAGCGCCAGGCCGAGGACGGCCGCGAGGGCCCCGATCTTCAGAGTGGAACGCAAGATTGCTCCCCAGATTCATCGGTATGTGCGACAGGGCCCGGACTGCTTGTGTCCGAGCGGAGCGAGCAGTCACCGCTCAGCAGTTGGGCAGCGGGTTCGTCTCGCTGGAGATCGCTGTGTCCTTCATCCAGCCCCACTGGCCGTTGTCCGCCTTGGTGAACTCCCAGCGCCTCGGGTGCGGTCCGCCCACCCATGCCTGATCGTCCATCTTGCAGTCGAACCAACTGGGGTTGGAGTACATGTGGCCGACGATCACGTCGGGGTCGGGGTACTGCGTGCTCGCGCCCATCGTGCCGTAGACGGGCGCCCCCGACACGTTGTTGCACCACCAGCGTCCGCCGCTCTGCCAGCACCCGCCGGCCGCCTCGGCGGACGGCGCCCCGGCTCCCACCACGGCGACGGCGATCGCGGCGGTGGCCAGCATCGCACCTGTCCTGCTCTTGCGCATGTGCATCCCCCGTAGGTCCTCTGCGCGGTGCTCCCGCTCACCTGGCACCGTGGTCCTCTATCGCAACACGCGCGGATGCCGGGGGCCACGGGTTGTCCCAGACACCACAGAACAGCTACAAACAACGCACCGGGTTCCGTAACGACGTGGCTGTCCACCGGGCTTGCCCCCGTCAGCTCAACGCTTCGCCACATCGATACGTGATGTCGTCGAGGTAGGACGTACTCGCGTATGTGTTCTCCGGGGTGCCTTCTGGCGTGCCCCTGCGCGGGGCGCGCAGGTCCTTGTCGTCTAGAAGAGGGCGCCCTGGCCGGCGGGGGCCGCCGTGTCGTGTTCTGGTCCGCGCTGCGAGGTGCGGGTGTCCTCGCCGCCGAACAGCGGTGGCGTGCCGAGTTCGTCGGGGACGGCGGGTACGGCGGTCGCGTCGACCGCGGCGTCCGGGCGCAGCTCGGCGTCCCGGTCGAAGTCGTCGGGTGTCATGCGCGTCCAGTCGCGTCCGCGTAGCTCGCTCATGTCGCCTCCCCCGGTCGCCGGTCGTGTGTCGTGTATCCACACTCCTTCCCATGATCGCGTAACCGACACGGAGTGATCGTGCGCGGGCGCCGCCATCCGTGGGGGGGGTTCCCACGGGTGGCGGCCGGCCGGCCGGGTCTCTCACGGGCTCGCCCGGTGACGGTCGCCCGGCTGGGTCCCGTCCCGCGGTGCGCGGTGTTCAGTGCTCCGCCGGTTCCGCGGCCCCCGCGATCCCCGCCGAGAGCGTGGTGCCGTCGGCCGGGTCGATCAGCAGGAACGATCCCGTTCCCGGGCAGGTGTTGTAGTCGTCGAGCGGGAGGTCCTCGGCGGTGCGGACGAGGATGCGGCCGATGTCGTTCGCCGTGAGTTCGCCGGCCTCCTCGTCCTGGGACAGGTCGGCGAGGGAGAGCCGTGACCGGATCTCGCGGACGACGGCGCGCACCGTACGGGTGGTGTGTTTGACCAGGACCCGGTCGCCCTCGCGCAGCGGCTGGTCCGCGACATGGCACACCGTCGCCTCGAACTGCCGGGTGAGGGAAGGCAGTTCGGCGGTCGGCGCGATGATGTCGCCGCGCGCCACGTCCACCGCGTCGCTCAGGCTCACCGCGACGGACTGCGGTGACCGCGCCTGCTCGGCCTCCACCCCGAGGATGTCGATGCCCGTGACGGTGCTGGTCAGTCCGGCCGGCAGCACGGTCACCTCGTCGCCCACGCGCAGCACCCCGGAGGTGATCTTCCCCGCGTAGGCGCGGAAGTCGGGTCGTTCGGGGGTCTGCGGGCGGATGACGTACTGCACGGGCAGCCGGGCCGGGTCGTGGTGGGGGTCGGGTGCGACCCGTACCGTCTCCAGGTGTTCGAGGACGGTGGGGCCCGCGTACCAGTCCAGGTTCGCCGAGGGTTCCACGACGTTGTCGCCCGCGAGGGCGGAGATGGGGATCGCCGTCACCGCCGGGATGTCCAGGCCGCGTGCGCAGGCGGTGAACTCGTCGGTGATCGCCGCGAAGACGCTCTCCTGGTAGTCGACGAGGTCCATCTTGTTGACGGCGAGGACGACGTGCGGCACGCGCAGGAGTGCGGCGATGGCGGCGTGCCGGCGGGTCTGTTCGACGACGCCGTTGCGCGCGTCGACGAGGATGATCGTCAGTTCGGCGGTGGAGGCGCCGGTGACCATGTTCCGGGTGTACTGCACGTGGCCGGGGGTGTCGGCGAGGATGAAGCGGCGGCGCGGGGTGGCGAAGTAGCGGTAGGCGACGTCGATGGTGATGCCCTGCTCGCGCTCGGCGCGCAGGCCGTCCGTGAGGAGGGCCAGGTCCGGGGTGCCGGTCCGGGAGATGGACTCCAGCTGGTCGGACAGGACCGACTTGGAGTCGTGCAGGAGGCGTCCGACGAGGGTCGACTTGCCGTCGTCCACCGATCCCGCCGTCGCCAGTCGCAGCAGCGTCGTCTCCGTGGGCCCGGCGCTCAGCTCCGGGCTCTGTTCCGCGATGATCGTCATGGCTAGAAGTACCCTTCGCGCTTGCGGTCTTCCATGGCCGCCTCGGACATCTTGTCGTCGGCGCGGGTGGCGCCCCGCTCGGTGAGCCGGGAGACGGCGATCTCGGCGATGACCTTCTCGATGGTCGTGGCGTC
>NZ_JBEXOS010000094.1:0-21960 GCF_040611655.1 Streptomyces sp. NPDC006552 | reverse complement strand
CACGCCCGCATTGTCGAAATTTCTTCGACCGAAGTCAATTCTGGGACGGTCCGCGAATCACGGAGTCGCAGGAGGGCGGCCCCCGGACAGCTCCGGGGGCCGGGGCCCCGTCATGTGTGCCGGTGGCGCTACTTCTCCAGGTGCTGGCCCCGGAGCAGGAACCAGGCCGCCACCGCCGTGGCCAGCAGGACCGCCGCGCCGATGCCCGCCGCCACCTGGAGGCCGTCCACGAAAGCGGTCTGCGCCGAGGTCAGCAGGGTCTGTCCCTGCGCGGCCGGGAGCGAGGAGGCCGCCTCGACCGCGCCGCCCAGCGACTCGTGCGCCGACGCCGCCACGTCCGCCGGGGTCCCCGGGGGCGCGGTGAAGCCCGCGTAGACGCCCGTGACGATCGAGCCGAGCAGGGCGATGCCGAGGGCCGCGCCGAGTTCGTACGCCGTCTCGGAGACCGCGGACGCGGCGCCCGCCTGCTCCTTGGGCACGCTGGAGAGGATCACGTCGGCGGTGACCGTGAACGAGAAGCCGGCGCCGACGCCGACGACCAGGAGCACCGCGCCGAGCAGCGGGTATCCCGTGTCCTGGCTCAGCGTGACGAGCGCGGCCAGGGCCAGCCCGACGGCCGCGAGGCCGCCCGCGACGACGGAGCGCACCGAGAAGCGGCGCGCCACCGTGCCCGCGATCAGCCCCGCGGCCACCGCGCCGACGGCGGCGGGCAGTTCGGCGAGACCGGCCTCGAACGGCTGTCGCCCCTGGACCAGTTGGAGGAACTGGGAGAGGAAGAAGACGAGCCCGGACAGGCCGAGGATGGTCAGGAGGTCGGCCAGGACCGCCCCGGAGAAGCCGCGGTTACGGAAGAGCCGCATGTCCAGCAGGGGCGAGGCCAGGGTGAGCTGGCGGCGGACGAACCAGGTGAGCGCCGCTACGCCGAGGACGGCCGACACCGCCACGTCCCAGCGGAAGCCGTGCGCCGCCGCCTCCTTCACCGCGTAGACGACGCCGATCATGCCGACGAGGGAGAGCACGACGCTGACGAGGTCCCAGGGGCCCGGGACCGGGTTCTTCGACTCTGGAATGAGCTTGATCCCGACCACGACCAGGACCGCCATGACGGGCAGGTTGATGAGGAAGACCGAGCCCCACCAGAAGTGTTCGAGCAGGAAGCCGCCGACCACCGGGCCGACCGCCGCGCCGGCCGAGGCCATGGCGCCCCAGATGCCGACGGCGAGGGAACGCTCGCGCGGGTCGTGGAAGATGTTGCGGATCAGAGCCAGCGTGGAGGGCATGAGCGTCGCGCCCGCCACGCCCAGCAGGGCGCGCGCCAGGATCATCAGTTCGGGTGAGGTGGCGTACGCGTTGAGGACGGAGACGGCGCCGAACGCGACCGCGCCGAGCAGCAGCAGCTTCTTGCGGCCGATGCGGTCGCCGAGGCTGCCCATGGAGACGAGGAGCCCGGCGATGACGAAGGAGTAGACGTCGCCGATCCACAGCAGCTGGGTGCCGGAGGGTTCGAGGTCCTCGCTGATGTACGGGGTCGCGAGGCCGAGCACCGTCGCGTCCACGGCGACCAGCAGTACCGCGAGCACGAGGACGCAGAGGGCGAGCCACCGTCCGGGGCGCGACACCTCCTCCGTCACCGGGGTGTGCCGCTTGGTGCTGATCATGGTTCCACGCTCCGTCGTGCGCCGCCGAGCAGCAACTCGGCGATCATGTATGAGAAGTCCTTGGCCGCCACGCGGCCGTCCTGCACGGCCCAGGCGCCGCTGCCGATGAGTCCGTAGAGCGCCTCGGTCAGCCAGGCGGGTGTCAGGTCGATCCGGAACTCGCCCGTCTCCTGGCCGCGCCGGAAGAGCGCCGCGATGCGGGCGTCGAGCCGGGCCCAGCCCGCGTGCTGCCCCTCGCCCTCGAAGAGCTGGTTCTCGGTGACGAGGAGGGCGAGCAGCGGGGCCGCCTGTTCCGTCTCGGCGATGAGCCGGCGCAGCGCCTCCTCGGCCCGGCCCTCGCCGAGCCGGGCCCGGTCGAGCGCCGCCTCACACTCGCGGATCCCCAGTTCCTCCAGGGCGCGCACGAGGGCGTCCCGGCCGGCGAACTGGCGGTGCAGGGTGGCACGGCTGATGCCCGCGGCCCGTGCGACCTCGTCCATCGTGGCCGTGGACTTGCGGGTGAGCAGGGCGGCGGCGCTGCGCAGCACCTGTTCGCGATCGACCGTCATGAGACAAGAGTAGACCATGTGAGACATCAATGTCTCATCAATATCCCCGCCCGCTCCCCCGGTGGCCGGGTCGGCTACCCGGTGTTACGACTGGTCCACGGTCAGGTCGTGGGAGGTACGGGCATGGGGTGCTGCATTGCGGCGGCGATGGCGGCGATCGGGCCGCGGGTCGCGCTCGTCCTCGCCTGGCTGTTCACGAACGTCGTGGACCGCGCCTTCACCGGCAGGCTGCTGCCGTTCCTCGGGCTGCTCCTCCTGCCGTGGACGACCCTGGCCTATGTCTTCGCGTACGCGCCGGTCGTCGGGGTGCGCGGCATCGGCTGGCTGGTGGTGCTGATCGGGCTGCTGCTCGACGCGTCGAGTTACGGGAGCGGGGCTCACTCCCGGCGCTGAACCGGCCGCCCGGGCCCCGCGTACGCCGAAGGGCCCGGTCCGTCCTCGTACGGACGAACCCGGCCCTTCTTCCGGAGCTGGCGGGCTACTT
This sequence comes from Streptomyces sp. NPDC006552, assembly GCF_040611655.1. Taxonomy (NCBI): domain Bacteria; kingdom Bacillati; phylum Actinomycetota; class Actinomycetes; order Kitasatosporales; family Streptomycetaceae; genus Streptomyces; species Streptomyces sp. NPDC006552. Next base: position 19,270 of record NZ_JBEXOS010000094.1, on the reverse strand, counting down.
CTTGGCGTCGGCCCAGGCGCGCTGGACCGTCAGGTCCTGCTTGACCTCGGCGAGCTGGACCGCGACCGCGCTCGGCGCGGTGCCGCCCCGGCCGGAACGGGAGGCCAGCGCACCCGGCACGTTCAGGACCGAGCGGACCTCGGGGGTCAGGTGCTCGGAGATCTTCGCGAACTGCTCGTCCGTGAGCGCGTCCAGCTCCTTGTCCTCGGACTCGGCGACCTTCACGCACTCGCCGGCCACCTCGTGCGCGACGCGGAACGGCACACCCTGCTTCACCAGCCACTCGGCGATGTCCGTGGCGAGCGAGAAACCGGCTGGGGCCAGCTCCTCCATGCGCTCCCGGTTGACCGTGAGCGTGGCCATCATGCCGGTGAACGCGGGGAGCAGGACCTCCAGTTGGTCGCAGGAGTCGAAGACCGGCTCCTTGTCCTCCTGGAGGTCGCGGTTGTACGCGAGCGGCAACGCCTTGAGAGTCGCCATCAGGCCGGTGAGGTTCCCGATGAGGCGGCCCGACTTGCCGCGCGCCAGCTCGGCGATGTCCGGGTTCTTCTTCTGCGGCATGATCGAGGAGCCGGTGGAGAAGGCGTCGTGCAGGGTGACGAAGGAGAACTCCTTCGTGTTCCAGATGATGACCTCCTCGGCGATCCGGGAGAGGTTGACCCCGATCATCGCCGTGACGAAGGCGAACTCGGCGACGAAGTCGCGGGAGGCCGTGCCGTCGATGGAGTTGGCCACCGAGCCGTGCTCGAAGCCGAGGTCCGCCGCGACGGCCTCCGGGTCGAGGCCGAGCGAGGAGCCCGCGAGCGCGCCCGAGCCGTACGGGGAGACGGCCGTCCGCTCGTCCCACTGCCGCAGCCGCTCCGCGTCCCGGGAGAGGGACTGGACGTGGGCCAGGACGTGGTGCGCGAAGAGCACCGGCTGCGCGTGCTGGAGGTGGGTGCGGCCCGGCATGGCGACGTCGGGGTGGGCCTCGGCGAGACCGACGAGGGCCTCCTGGAGGTCCGCGATCAGGCCGCCGATGGTCCGGGCGTGGTCGCGCAGGTACATCCGGAAGAGCGTCGCCACCTGGTCGTTGCGCGAGCGGCCCGCGCGCAGCTTGCCGCCGAGGTCGGGGCCGAGCCGCTCCAGCAGACCCCGCTCCAGGGCGGTGTGCACGTCCTCGTCGGCGACGGTCCCGACGAAGGAGCCGTCCGCGACGTCGGCCTCCAGGCGGTCCAGACCCTCGATCATGCGGGTCAGCTCGTCCTGGGTGAGCAGTTCCGCCTTGTGCAGCACGCGCGCGTGGGCGCGGGAGCCCGCGATGTCGTACGGGGCGAGGCGCCAGTCGAAGTGGACGGAGGCGGAGAGTTTCGCCAGGGCCTCGGCGGGGCCGTCGGCGAACCGGCCGCCCCAGAGGCGGACATCGCCGGGATTGCTGCTCACGTGCTCTGCTCCTCATGCCGGATGGAGTGCGGCTCCCCGCACTGACCGCGTGGGGACCACAGTATCGCTCTGCATGATTATGCAGAGTTCCGCATGAATCGTCAATGCCGGCAGCCGGGCGCGGCACTCCCCCGTCGGGCCACCGGAGCTGCCCGGACCGGCGCCGGCCGCTAGGTTCCGATCCATGCGCCCTCTGCGAGCAGGTATCGCCACCGCCGCCGTCTGCGCCGCGCTCGGCGCCGCGCCTCCCGCCCCGGCGGCCCTCGCCCCACTGCCCGCCCGGATGGCGGACACCGGCGGCGGCAGTCAGCTGATCACGGCCGAGGCGCCGCGGGCCTCCTCGACGCGCGGCACGGTCACCTGGTGGGACCGGCACGGCGACGGCAGCTGGACGAAGGCCGGTTCGGCGGTCGCGCGGTTCGGCGCGAAGGGGCTGGTCGAGGGGGCCCGGCGCAGGCAGGGCACGAACACGACGCCGGCCGGTCTGTACGCCCTGCCGTTCGCCTTCGGCAACGCGGCCGCACCCGGCGGCACCGCCCTGCCGTACCGCCGGGTGCACCGCGCCTCCTGGTGGTGCCAGGACAATGACGCGCGCTCCTACAACCGCTGGACCGAGCCGCGTCCGCGCGACTGCCGCGCCACCGAGTCCGAGCACCTCGCCGACTATCCGGTGCAGTACGCGCACGCGCTGGTCGTCGGCTTCAACTACGACCGGCCGGTGCACGGCCGCGGCGCCGGGATCTTCCTGCATGTGAACGGCCGCGGAGCGACGGCCGGCTGCGTCTCCGTGCCCAGGGCGGAGCTGCGGCGCATCCTCACGTGGGTGCGGCCCGGCCGGGCCCCGCACCTGGCGATCGGGACGTCGGGCGGGGCGACGGCGCTGACCCGGTACTGAGCCGCGCGCCGATACGCGTGTAGCGACCACATATCGAGACGCGGTTGCGGACGGGTACGGCGACGGCGTTGCATCGCCCGGTGCAGAGCGAAACCGAACAGACGATTCCCGGCCCTGGCGAGCAGACCGGTCCTCCTGAGAAGTCCGGTCCGGGCGGGTCCGCCGACCGGGCGGCCCGGCTCGCGGTCACCGTCTTCCCCGTCCTGGTCCTCGCCGCGGGCGGCCTGGGGCTCGCCACCCCGGGCACCTTCGCCGGCTGGGGCACCAACGTGCCCTATCTGCTGGGCGTCGTGATGTTCTGCATGGGCCTGACCATGACCCTCGGCGATTTCAAGGGGGTCGCCCAGCGTCCGTGGGCGGTGGGGCTCGGGCTGGTCGCGCACTACGTGATCATGCCGGGGCTCGGCTGGCTCATCGCCCACGCGCTCGGCCTCTCGCCACAGCTGGCGGCCGGGGTCATCCTCGTCGGCTGCGCGCCGAGCGGCACGGCCTCCAATGTGGTGACCTATCTCGCGCGGGGCGACGTCGCCCTGTCGGTCTCGGTCGCCACCGTCTCCACCGTGCTCGCCCCGCTGGTCACCCCGCCGCTGACGCTGCTCCTCGCGGGTGAGTACCTGCCGGTGGACGCCGGTTCGATGATGACGGACATCCTCAAGACGGTGCTGCTGCCGGTCATCGGCGGGCTCGTGGTGCGGCTGGTGCTGGGCCGCTACGTGGACCGGCTGCTCGGCGCGCTGCCGTGGCTGTCGGCGCTGACCATCGCGGTGATCGTGGCGGTCGTGGTGGCGGGCAGCGCCGAGACCATCAAGTCGGCGGCGGCGCTGGTGTTGCTGGCCGTGGTGCTCCACAACGGCCTGGGGCTCGTCCTCGGGTACGGCGCCGGCAAGGTGGCGCGGCTGGGGCCGCCGGCGTCACGCGCGATGGCGTTCGAGGTCGGCATGCAGAACTCGGGGCTCGCCGCGTCTCTGGCCACGGCCCACTTCAGCCCGCTGGCCGCGCTGCCCGCCGCGGTCTTCTCCGTGTGGCACAACGTGTCGGGCGCCCTGGTCGCCGCCTGGATGTCCTACCGGTCCCGCGCCGCCGAGAAGGAGTCCGCCGAGGCCTGAGTCCTTCCCCCGCCCTGGGGCGGTCAGCCCCTAGTGCTCGTTCTGTGCCAGCCGCAGCATGTGGTCCGCCAGGGCCTGGCCGCCGGCCGGGTCGCGGCTGATCAGCATGAGGGTGTCGTCACCGGCGATCGTGCCGAGGATGACGTGCAGTTCGGCCTGGTCGATGGCGGAGGCGAGGAACTGGGCGGCGCCCGGCGGGGTACGGAGCACCACCAGGTTGGCCGAGGCCTCCGCCGAGATGAGCAGCTCGCCCGCGAGGCGGCGCATGCGCTCCTCCTTGGCGGACTCGCCGAGCGGCGCCTGCGGGGTGCGGTAACCGCCCTCGCTGGGCACGGCGTAGATCAGCTCGCCGCCGGTGTTGCGGATCTTGACCGCGCCCAGCTCGTCCAGGTCGCGGGAGAGCGTCGCCTGGGTGACGTGCAGGCCGTCGTCGGCGAGCAGCTTCGCCAACTGGCTCTGTGAGCGCACCGGCTGCCGGTTGAGGATGTCCACGATCCGGCGGTGCCGCGCGGTACGCGTCTGGGGCACGGCGGGGCCCGGCGCGAGCGCGGCGTTCACCGCGGCCCGCGCGTCGTTCTCGGCCTGCTCGGCTTTGCTGGTCATCGTCGTCGTCCCATTCCTCAGGCTCCTGCTTCCCCGTCGGCCGCGGCCTCGTCCAGGATGGCGGGCAGCGCCGCGAGGAACGTGTCCGCCTCCGTCTCGGTCAGGTTCAGCGGGGGCATGAGCCGGACGACGTCGGGTGCGGGCGCGTTCACCAGGAGGCCCGCGTCCTGGGCCGCCTGCTGCACCTGGGGTGCGCGCGGCCCGGTGAGCACGATACCCAGCAGGAGGCCCGCGCCCCGGACATGGCCGACCAGGGGGTGGCCGAGCGCTTCGATTCCGGCGATGAGCCGTGCGCTCGTCCGCTTGGTGTTGGCCAGCAGCCCCTCGGCCTCGATGGTGTCGAGGACGGCGAGTCCCGCCGCGCAGGCGACCGGGTTGCCGCCGAAGGTGGTGCCGTGCTGTCCGGGCTTCAGCAACTCCGCCGCCGCGCCGAAGGCGATGGTCGCCCCGAGCGGCAGGCCGCCGCCGAGGCCCTTGGCGAGCGTGACGACGTCCGGCTCGATGCCCTCCTCCGCCTGGTAGGCGAACCAGTGGCCGGTACGGCCGACGCCGGTCTGCACCTCGTCCAGGACGAGCAGGGTGCCGGTGGCGCGGGTGATCTCCCGGGCCGCCTTCAGGTAGCCGTCGCCCGGCATGACCACGCCGTTCTCGCCCTGGATCGGCTCGATGATGACGAAGGCGGTCTCGTCGGTGACCGCGGCCCGCAGCGCGGCCACGTCCCCGTACGGGACGTGCGTGACGTCGCCGGGCAGGGGGGTGAAGCCGTCCTGCTTGCCGGGCTGGCCGGTGAGGGCGAGGGCGCCCATGGTGCGGCCGTGGAAGCCGCCGGTGGTGGCGACCATGTGGCGCCGGCCGGTGAGCCGGCCGATCTTGAAGGCGCCCTCGTTGGCCTCGGCGCCCGAGTTGCAGAAGTAGACGGCGCCGTCCCGGCCGAAGAGCTGGAGCAGCCGCTCGGCGAGCGCGACGGGCGGCTCGGCGATGAAGAGGTTCGAGACGTGGCCGAGGGCGGCGATCTGGGTGCTGACCGCCTCGACGACGGCCGGGTGGGCGTGGCCCAGCGCGTTGACCGCGATGCCGCCGACGAAGTCCAGGTACTCCGTGCCGTCGGCGTCCCACAGCCGGGTGCCGGCGCCCTTGGTCAGGGGCAGGCGCGGGGTGCCGTAGTTGTTCATCAGGGCGCCCTGCCAGCGCGACGTCAGCTCGGTGTTCGTGGCGTGCGTGGCGTGCTCGCTCATGCGGTGCCGTCCCCCTCTGCGTCGGGCACGACCATCGTGCCGATGCCTTCGTCGGTGAAGATCTCCAGCAGGATCGAGTGCTGGACGCGGCCGTCGATGACGCGGGCGGTGTGCACGCCGTTGCGTACGGCGTACAGGCAGCCCTCCATCTTCGGGACCATGCCGCTCGCCAGGTCCGGGAGCAGCTTCTCGAGTTCGGTGGCGGTGAGCCGGCTGATGACCTCGTCGGAGTGCGGCCAGTCCTCGTAGAGGCCTTCGACGTCGGTGAGGACCATCAGCGTCTCGGCGTCCAGCGCAGCAGCGAGTGCCGCAGCCGCCGTATCAGCATTGACGTTGTAGACATGGTGATCGTCCTGGGAGCGGGCGATCGAGGAGACGACCGGGATGCGGCCGTCGGCGAGCAGGGCCTCGATGGCGCCGGTGTCGATCTCGGTGATCTCGCCGACCCGGCCGATGTCGACCAGCTCGCCCTCGATGCGGGGCTGGTGCTTGGTGGCGGTGATGGTGTGCGCGTCCTCGCCGGTGAGGCCGACGGCGAGCGGGCCGTGCTGGTTGAGCAGACCGACGAGCTCGCGCTGGACCTGGCCGGCGAGGACCATCCGGACGACGTCCATGGCGTCCTCGGTGGTGACGCGCAGGCCCGCCTTGAACTCGCTGACGATGCCGTGCCGGTCGAGCGCCTTGCTGATCTGCGGGCCGCCGCCGTGCACGACGACGGGCTTGAGTCCGGCGTGGTGCAGGAAGACGACGTCCTGGGCGAAGGCGGCCTTCAGCTCCTCGTCCACCATCGCGTTCCCGCCGAACTTGATGACGACGGTCTTGCCGTGGTGCCGGGTGAGCCAGGGCAGCGCCTCGATGAGGGTGCGGGCCTTGGGCAGCGCGGTGTGCTTGCGCGCGGTGGGCTGGTTCATGACGAGTACGCGCTGTTCTCGTGGACGTAGTCGGCCGTCAGGTCGTTGGTCCAGATGGTCGCCGTCTCGGTGCCCGCGGCGAGGTCGGCGGTGACGGTGACCTCGCGGAAGCGCATGTCGACCTTGGAGCGGTCCTCGCCGACGCCGCCGTTCTTGCAGACCCAGACGCCGTTGATCGCGACGTTCAGCCGGTCGGGCTCGAAGGCGGCCCGGGTGGTGCCGATGGCGGAGAGGACCCGGCCCCAGTTGGGGTCCTCGCCGTGGATGGCGCACTTGAGGAGGTTGTTGCGGGCGATGGAGCGGCCGACCTCGACGGCGTCGTCCTCGCTCGCCGCGTTGACCACCTCGACCTTGATGTCCTTGCTGGCGCCCTCGGCGTCGCCGATCAGCTGGCGGCCGAGGTCGTCGCAGACGGCGCGGACCGCTTCGGCGAACTCGGTGTGGTCCGGGGCGACGCGCGAGGCGCCGGAGGCGAGCAGCAGGACCGTGTCGTTCGTCGACATGCAGCCGTCGGAGTCGACCCGGTCGAAGGTGGTGCGGGTGGCGTCGCGCAGCGCCCGGTCCAGGACGTCGCTGCCGACGTCGGCGTCGGTGGTGAGGACGACGAGCATGGTGGCGAGGCCGGGGGCGAGCATGCCCGCGCCCTTGGCCATGCCGCCGACGGTCCAGCCGGCCCCCTCGCGCACGGCGGTCTTGTGCACGGTGTCGGTGGTCTTGATGGCGATGGCGGCCTTCTCGCCGCCGTGCTCGGAGAGCCGGCCGGCCGCGGTCTCCACCCCGGCGAGCAGCTTGTCCATGGGGAGCAGTTCACCGATGAGGCCGGTGGAGGCGACGGCGATTTCTCCCGCGTTCAGGTCGAGGACGTCGGCGGCCTTCTCGGCGGTGGCGTGCGTGTCCTGGAAGCCCTGCGGTCCGGTACAGGCGTTGGCGCCGCCGGAGTTGAGGACGACGGCCGAGACGAGGCCGCCCTTGAGGACCTGCTCGGACCAGAGGACCGGGGCGGCCTTGACGCGGTTGGAGGTGAAGACGCCCGCGGCGGCCAGGCGGGGGCCGCGGTTGACCACGAGGGCCAGGTCCGGGTTGCCGCTCTCCTTGATCCCGGCGGCGATCCCCGCGGCCTGGAATCCCTTGGCTGCCGTCACACTCACTGTGTCTCCTCGTTCGCTTCCGCGCCCGCGCGGCGCGGCGGCGCGGCCTTCGTGGTCCTCCGCGGCCCGGTGGCCGCGCGGGCGCCGCTCACGGAGCGACGCCGACCGTGGTCAGCCCGGTGGTCTCGTCGAGCCCCAGGGCGATGTTCATGGACTGCAGGGCGCCGCCGGCGGTGCCCTTGGTCAGGTTGTCGATGGCGCTGATGACGATGACGCGGCCGGCCGCCTCGTCGTACGCGACCTGGATCTGCGCCGCGTTCGACCCGTACACGGCGGCCGTGGCGGGCCACTGGCCCTCGGGCAGCAGCTCGACGAACGGCTCGTCGGCGAACGCCTTCTCGTACGCGGCCCGGACCGTCTCGGCGGTGACGCCGCCCTTGGCCTTGGCACTGCACGTGGCGAGGATGCCGCGCGGCATGGGGGCGAGCGTCGGCGTGAAGGAGACGGAGACCCGCTCGCCGGCGGCCGCGCTCAGGTTCTGGATCATCTCCGGGGTGTGCCGGTGCCCGCCGCCGACGCCGTACGGCGACATGCTGCCCATCACCTCGCTGCCGAGGAGGTGCGGCTTGGCCGCCTTGCCCGCGCCGGAGGTGCCGGACGCGGCGACGACGACGGCCTCGCTCTCCACGAGCCCCGCCCCGTACGCGGGGAAGAGGGCCAGGGAGACGGCGGTGGGGTAGCAGCCGGGGACGGCGATGCGCTTGGTCCCCTCCAGGGCGGTGCGGCCGCCCGGCAGCTCGGGCAGGCCGTACGGCCAGGTCCCGGCGTGCGGGCTGCCGTAGAACGCCTCCCAGTCCCCCGCGTCCTTCAGCCGGAAGTCGGCGCCCATGTCGACGACGAGGACGTCCGGCCCCAGCTGCTCGGCGACGGCGGCGGACTGCCCGTGCGGCAGGGCCAGGAAGACGACGTCGTGCCCGGCGAGCACCTCGGGGGTGGTCTCCTGGAGGACGCGGTCCGCGAGCGGGCGCAGGTGCGGCTGGAGCGCGCCGAGCCGCTGTCCCGCGTTCGCGTGGCCCGTCAGGGCGCCGATCTCCACCTCGGGGTGGGCGAGCAGCAGGCGCAGCATTTCGCCGCCCGCGTACCCACTCGCTCCCGCTATCGCAGCGCGTACCGCCATGGAAACCCTCCTCCTCGATGGCATGACTATACGTCGCGATGCACGTTTATGCAATCGATCGGGAGTGGAGTCCGGCTTGACCTGGAGTGCGCTCGAAGTCATAGCGTCGCGCATGCGTTGCGCACCGGCACTCTCTCTGGAGGCAGCACTCATGACGGACCTTCCCACCCGGCGCCTCGGCGCGCTCACGGTCTCCGCGCAGGGGCTCGGCTGTATGGGCATGAGCGACGCGTACGGGCCCTCCGACGACCAGGAGTCGATCGGCACGCTGCACCGGGCGCTCGATCTGGGCGTCACCCTGCTCGACACCTCCGATTTCTACGGCAAGGGGCACAACGAGGAGTTGATCGGCCGGGCCCTCGCGGCGCCCGGGCGGCGCGAGCAGGCCGTGCTGGCCACCAAGTTCGGCTTCACGAACGAGCTCGGCGCGCAGACCCGCATCCGCGGCGACGCGGCCTACGTGCGCCAGGCGTGCGAGGCGTCGCTGCGCCGCCTCGGCGTCGACCACATCGACCTGTACTACGTGCACCGGGTGGACCGCGAGGTGCCGATCGAGGAGACGGTGGGCGCGCTGGCCGACCTGGTGGCGGAGGGCAAGGTCCGCCATCTCGGCCTGTCGGAGGCCGGCCCGGAGACCCTGCGCCGGGCGTCCGCGGTGCATCCGATCGCGGCGTTGCAGAGCGAGTACTCGCTCTGGACCCGGGACCTGGAGGCGGAGGTGCTGCCGGTCTGCCGGGAGCTGGGCATCGGACTGGTGCCGTTCTCGCCGCTGGGCCGGGGCTTTCTCACCGGCCGTTACACCTCCACGGAGGGCTTGCAGGAGGGCGACATGCGGCGCGGCCAGCCGCGGTTCGCCGAGGGGAACCTGGAGCGCAACCTCGCCATCGTCGCCCGCCTGGAGGAGATCGCGGAGCGCAAGGGCGTCACCGCGGGCCAGCTGGCGCTGGCGTGGGTGCAGCACCAGGGGGACGACGTGGTGCCGATCCCGGGCACGCGGCGCCAGAAGTACCTGACGGAGAACGTGGCAGCGGCCACCTTGGAGCTGACCGCCGACGACCTCGCGGCGATCGACGCGGCGGCGCCCGCGGGCGCGGTGGCGGGTGCCCGCTACGACGACGGCAGCATGCGGTTCGTGAACGGCTGAGCACCCCTCGGCGGGGGCGGCGGCCCGCGCGGCCCGCCCAGAGCCGGGCGTCCGGCGTCCGATATTTTGTGCGGCGTCCTGAACTGCGAACGGCAAGATGGGATGCGGTGGTACGCGCGTCGACGGTTCGCGCGGAGGTGTACGGGAGTGGTGGGTGTGACGGGTGAACCCTGGCCGGTTGCCGATGTGCTGGCGTTCCTCGCCGGGCGGTGGCGGGTGGAGCGGACCGTGCGGGACCTGGCCGCGGACGTGACCGGCACCTTCGCCGGCGCGACGGACTTCTCGGCGATGGACGGCGGGGGTCTGCTCCACGTCGAGTCGGGGACCTTCACCTGGCGCGGGGTGGCCCGTCCCGCCGAGCGGACCCTGCGTTATCTGCCGGACGAGACGCCGGGCACGGCCGTGGTCCGCTTCGCGGACGGCCGCTTCTTCCACGGCCTCGACCTGCGCGCCGGGCACCACGTCGCGGACCACCCCTGCTCGGCTGATCTCTACCGCGGCACGTTCACGGTGTACGGCGCCGGTCACTGGCGGACGGTGTGGCGCGTGCGGGGCCCGGCGAAGGACCTGGTCCTCACGACGGAGTACCGCCGCGGTCAGGGCCTGTCCGCCGACGGAGGCAGCACCTCGTCGCGGGCGGCCGCGAGCCGGCGTACCCCCTCGGTGATCTCCGCGGTCCCGGCGACCGCCACGAAGCTCAGCCGGAGGTGGGGGGCGGGCGGTTCGGCCGCGAAGTAGGGGCGTCCGGGGGCGACCGCGACGCCGGCCCGCAGGGCGGCGGCGGTCAGCGCGCGCTCGTCCGTGCCGTCGGGCAGCCGGGCCCACAGGTGGTAGCCGCCGACCGGGACGTACGGCACGGACAGCTCGGGCAGGTGGGTGGCGAGCGCGACGGCGAGCATGTCCCGGCGCCGGCGCAACTCCCCCGACACCGCCCGCAGATGGCGCGGCCAGGCCGGGGACCCGACGAGTTCGAGCGTGGCCTCCTGCAAGGGGCGCGGCACGAAGAACTGGTCCACGACCTGGATGGCGCGCAGCCGCTCCAGGACCGGGCCGCGGGCGGCGAGGCAGCCGATGCGCAGGCTCGGCGAGGTCGCCTTGGTCAGGGAGCCGACGTGGACGACGACGCCGTCCGGGTCCTCGCTCGCCAGCGGCCGGGGCAGCGGGCCCGCGTCGTCGTGCACGAGGCGGCGGACGAAGTCGTCCTCGACGACGAACGCCCCGGCCTCGCGGGCGATACGCAGCACCTCCGGGCGCCGCTCGGGCGTGAGGACGGCGCCGGTCGGGTTCTGGAACAGCGGCTGGCAGACGAAGAGCCGCGCGCCGGTCGCGCGGAACGCCCGTTCGAGCAGTTCCGGGCGGACGCCGTCCCGGTCCACGGGCACCGGTACCGGGCGCAGCCCCGCGGAGCGCGCGATGGCCAGCATGCCGGGGTAGGTGGGCGATTCGACGAGGACCGGGGCGCCGGGCGGGGCGAGCGCCCGCAGCGCCGTGGTGAGCGCCGACTGACCGCCGGACGTGATCAGCACCTCGGCCCCGGTGACCGCCCCGCCGACGCCCCGGGCGAACCAGTCGCGCAGGTCGGGCAGTCCGTCGACGGGTGGCCGGTCCCAGGCGCCGGGGCGCCGGCCCGCGCGGGCGAGGGCGGCGGCCATCGCGCCGACGGGCTGGAGCGCCTGGTGCAGATAGCCGCCGTTGAACTCGATGACGCCCGGCGGGGACGCGGCCAGCGTCACCAGGACGCCGGAGGCGTCCACCGCGCGCGGTCCCGCGTCGGTGGCGGAGTCGGCGCTGAGCGCGACCTCCTGCCAGGACGTGTCGCCCGCCGGGGCGGCGGCGCGCGGCGCGGCCTTGAAGACGCCCGCGCCGGGCCGGGTCACGACGAGCCCCTCGCCGGCGAGGAACGCGAGCGCCCGGGAGACGGTCACCGGGCTGACCCGGAACCGGTCGACGAGGCTCCGGCTGGACGGCAGCTTCTCACCCTCGGAGTAGCGGTTCAGCTCACCCCGCAGCTGTTTCGCCAGTTCACTCACGCTGCTACGCTCTTGCATGAGGACTGAGAATAGCGCTACTGAACCTGAGGCGATAGCAGTCGCGGAGCGGTCCGCTCCGGTGACGGCCACGGCCGCACCCCGTCGTCCCGCCGGTCCCGGCACGCTGCTGGCCGCGCTGGGCGTCCTCGCCTTCTCCCTCACGTTCCCCGCCACCGCCTGGGGCCTGGAGGGGTTCGGCCCCTGGTCGCTGGTGGGCGTGCGCAGCGTGCTCGCGGCGTTGATCGCGGGCGCCTGTCTGCTCGCGCTGCGCGTCCCGGTGCCGCGGCGCGCGCACTGGGCGGGGCTCGCGGTCGTCGCGGCGGGGGTGGTCCTCGGCTTCCCGGTCCTGACGACGCTCGCGCTGCGGTCGGCGACGACCGCGCACTCGGCGGTCGTGGTGGGCCTGCTGCCGCTGACCACGGCCGTGTTCTCCTCGCTGCGCACCGGCACGCGCCCCTCCCGCGCCTTCTGGATCGCGGCGTGCGCGGGCGCCGCTGCGGTGATCGCCTTCACCGTGCAGCAGAGCGGCGGCACCCTCACCCGGGCCGACCTGTACCTGTTCGGGGCGCTGCTGATCTGCGCGGCCGGGTACACCGAGGGCGGCAGGCTCGCCGGGGTGATGCCGGGGTGGCAGGTCATCGCGTGGGCGCTGGTGCTGTGTCTGCCGCTCGCCGTGGCGGGCACCGCCGTCGCGCTGTCGTACGAGCCGGTGCGGCTCACCGGGCACGCGGTCGCGGGGCTGCTGTGGGTGGCGGCGGGCTCGCAGTTCCTGGGCCTGGTCGTCTGGTACAAGGGCATGGGCCTGATCGGCATCCCGAAGGCGAGCCAGCTCCAGCTGGCCCAGCCCCTGCTGACGCTCGTCTGGTCGGTGCTGCTGCTGGGCGAGTCGCTGCCGGCCGCGGCGCCGCTGACGGCGGTGGCGGTGCTGGTGTGCGTCGCGGTCACCCAGCGGGCCCGCGGCTGACCGGCGGGCCGGGCGCCCCGGCTCCCGTACCGCGCGGCGGACTTGCGGCCCGCCGTTCGGCTTCCGCGCCGAGGACGGGCGCGAGGCGAGCGTGGCGCCCGGCCCCGGCACGTCGTGCGGCTCCGCTCCGGCGGGACGGGGCGCTCAGCCGCGCCGGGGCGTGTAGTGGTCGGCGACGACGCGGGCCATCGCGCCGTTGCGGTCCTGCCCGACCTCCTTCGCGGAGAAGAAGACGTGGCCGCGCACCTCGGGGTACCCGGCCGCGAGGTCGAGGTGCCGGGAGAGTTCGGCCGGGTCCTGCCAGGCCGCGGGCTGCGCCGGGTCGCCCGCCTTGTAGAGGGCCTCGCCGATGTGGAGACGGACGCCGGTGCCGCGGACGGTCTCGGCCCACCAGGGCACGAGCGCGGCGTAGTCGGCGGCGGGGAAACCGATGTTCCAGTACACCTGCGGCACGATGTAGTCGATCCACCGCTCGCGCACCCACTTCCGGGTGTCCGCGTGCAGGTCGTCGTAGGTCTGTACGCCCGCCGTCGTGGCGGAGCCCGCCGGGTCGGTCGCGCGGTTACGCCAGACCCCGAACGGGCTGATCCCGAACCGGGTCCCCGGCCTGGTCCGCTGGATGCCGCGGGCCGTCTCGCGCACCAGCAGGTCGATGTTCTGCCGCCGCCAGGCAGCCCGGTCCGGGAAGCCGGCGCCGTACGCCGCGTACGCCGCGTCGTCGTCGAAGGTCTGTTCGGCGACCGGGTAGGGGTAGAAGTAGTCGTCGAAGTGGACCGCGTCGACGGCGTACTTGCGCACGGCGTCGAGCATCGCGTCCCGCACGAAGCGCCGCACCTGGGGCAGGCCGGGGTTGTAGTAGAGCTTCCCGCCGTAGGCCAGTGTCCACTCGGGGTGCACGCGCGCCGGATGCGTGGGGACCAGCCGGCCGGGGTCGGTGTGGTTGGCGACGCGGTACGGGTTGAACCAGGCGTGCAGTTCCAGGCCCCGGCGGTGCGCCTCCGTCACCGCGGTGCCCAGCGGGTCCCAGCCCGGGTCCGCGCCCTGGGTGCCGGTGAGCACGTCCGACCACGGTTCGTACGGGGAGGGCCACAGCGCGTCCGCGGTGGGCCGCACCTGGAAGACGACCGTGTTCAGCCGGCGCGCGACCGCCGTATCCAGGTGCGCGAGGAGTTCGGCCCGCTGCTCGGCGGCGCTCAGGCCGGGGCGGGAGGGCCAGTCCCGGCCCGCGACGGTGGCCAGCCACATGCCGCGCAGTTCGTTCCGCGGGCGCTGTGGGCGGCCGGGCCGCGCGACGGCGTCCCCCGCCGTGGTCCCGGCCAGCGCGAGCGCGGCTCCGATCGTGACGGCCCGACGTGAGATACGTCCCATGGTCCCTTCCGGATTCCTGTGCCACGGTGAGCCCGGATGAACAGGCGTTAACCCGGGCTGCACCCCTGTCATGTCTACGGGGTAACGTGCAGATCCGAAAGACCCGGGAGGGACCCGCCTGCCGTGTCCCGGACGAAGACCGAAAGGCACGAGGTGACGGACGCCTTGACTGACATCGCACGCGTCGGCGTGGTGGGCTGTGGCCAGATGGGCGCCGGGATCGCGGAGGTCTGCGCCCGCAGCGGCCTGGACGTGATGGTCGCCGAGACCACCGGGGAGGCCCTGGAGATCGGGCGCACGCGGCTGCTCAATTCGCTGAGCAAGGCGGCCGGGCGCGGCAAGATCAGCGAGGAGGAGCTGGCGGAGACGCAGGAGCGGCTCACCTTCACCACCGACCTGGGCGAGTTCGCCGACCGGGACCTCGTCATCGAGGCCGTCGTGGAGAACGAGCAGGTCAAGACGGAGATCTTCCAGGTCCTCGACCAGGTCGTGACCCGTCGGGACGCGATCCTCGCCTCGAACACCTCGTCGATCCCGCTGGTGAAGCTGGCCGTGGCGACGTCCCGGCCCGACCACGTCATCGGCATCCACTTCTTCAACCCGGCCCCGGTGCAGAAGCTCGTCGAGCTGATTCCGGCGCTCACCACCTCCGAGGGCACCATCAGCCGCGCCCAGGCCCTGGTGGAGAAGGTCCTCGGCAAGCACGCGATCCGCGCCCAGGACCGCTCGGGCTTCGTGGTCAACGCGCTGCTCGTGCCGTATCTGCTCTCCTCGATCCGGATGTGCGAGTCGGGCATCGCCAGCCGCGAGGACATCGACAACGGCATGGAGCTGGGCTGCGCCCACCCGATGGGCCCGCTCAAGCTCTCCGACCTCATCGGCCTCGACACCATCGCCTCCATCGCGGACTCGATGTACGCCGAGTACAAGGAGCCGCTGTACGCCGCTCCCCCGCTGCTCCAGCGGATGGTCGACGCGGGCCGGCTCGGCCGCAAGACCGGCTCGGGCTTCTACACCTACGCCTGATCACACTCCGTGTCCGCGAGTGGGCCCGGTGCTCTTTGGAGCACCGGGCCCACTGCGTTCGCACGGGGTGTGCGCTCCGGGCACGCATATGCCTTTCGCACACGCTCCCGCCGCGCCCACCAGGCGAGTTGACTTCCGATGCGCACGAACAGGGATGTGACCACCACGGAAAGGAGTTGACCAGTGACCACCGACCCGGAGCATCCCGTGGTCCCGGAAGAACTCGCAGAGTTACGCCGCGTCTTCGAGGTGGGTCTGACCCGCATCGACGGCCAGCTGGCCCTGCTCGCCCACCGCGACGACCAGACCGCCAAGGACCAGGACGACCTGAACGCGCGGATCAGCACACTGGAACACAACCGCTGGCCCCTGCCCGCGGTCGCGGCACTGACCGCGGTAGGGGCGCTGGCCGTAGGGATCTGGCAGGCGCTCGGGCGCTGACCCACCTGCGGGAGACGCTACGGCGTGTCCGTGCCCAGCCGGAGATGGTGCAGGAGCAGCAGTGCGGCCGCCATGTTGGCGGCCGGGACCTCGCCGCGAGTGATCATGTCGGGGACGAGTTTGAGCGGGACCCATTCCCTGCGGTCCGACTCGAAGTCGTCCTGGGGGTGGCCGATGTAGGTTCCCTCGTCGGTCCAGTAGATGTGGTGCCGGGCGTCCGTGAGGCCGTTGGACGGCTCCACGCTCATCAGGTGCCGCAGCGGTCCCGGCCGCCAGCCGGTCTCCTCCTCCAGTTCCCGGGCGGCCGCATGCGCGATGTCCTCGCCGTCCTCGACGACTCCCGCCGCCAGTTCCCACCCCCAGCTGTCGGTGATGAAGCGGTGCCGCCACAGCAGCAGGACCTCGTTCGCCTCGTTGACCACGGTGGCGACCGCCACGGGCCGCATCCGGATGAGGAAGTGATCGAGGTGCCGGCCGTCCGGTAGGGCGACGTCCGCCAAGTTGACGGTGAACCACCGATTTGCATACACAGTTTGTTCGTTCTCTTTCGTCCACTGCACGGTCCTGCCACCTTCCGCCGATTTGCTGGCAATATCGCAGCACTGGCGGAGTCAGGCTCCCCGGCAGCGGGCTCACAGTGGTACGCGCAGCGCCCCGTCGATGAGTGCGGCGGCCTCGGCCGTGCCGGCGCAGCCGCTGCGCACCAGGTGCTCGCGGACCACCCGGAGCCGGTCGCGCAGCCGCTGGGACTCCATGCCCCGCGCGGCCTCGGCCATCTCGACGGCGGTGGCCACCGCCTGGTCGGCGTTGCCCTGCCGCAGCTGGATCTGGCTCAGCACGGCGAGCCGGTGCACCCGGCCGCGGTCGTGCGCCGGGGTGTGGACGGCCTCGGTGGCGTGCTCCCGGGCGGCCGTATAGTCGCCGAGGCTCAGCAGGGCCTCCGCGACCTGCACGTTGACGAACCCCGGTTGCACGTACCCCGTCTCGTCCGGTTCGTGTCCGCGCCGGATGCGCCCGGCGGCGGACTCGGCACGCCGGATGCACTCCAGGGCGCTCGTGCCGTCGCCGAGGTGCGCGTACGCCTTCGCCTGCATCGCGTACAGGTCGGAGGCGAGCGCCGGGGTGATGTGCCGGCCCGCGGTGCGCAGCGCGGCCTCGGCGAAGGCGACGGCCTGGCGGTGCTCGCGCATGTGCAGCGACTGGTTCACCAGAAGCGCTATCACGTACGCCCCAAGGCCCCGGTCCGCACTGGCCTTGGCCAGCCGCAGGGCCTGGTGGAAGTAGCGCTGGGCCAGGCCGTGCGCGTCGGAGTCGTAGGCGCAGATGCCGGCGATGGCGACGAGGCCGCCGGTGGCGCGGTGCAGCTGGCGGCCGGTCTCGTCGGTGTAGCCGCCGCGCAGCAGCGGGGCCGCCTCGGTGTTGAGGAAGCCGACGATCCGGGTCCGCGTCGCCACGCCGCCCGCCTTGCGGTACATCTGCTCGTAGTGCGTGCGCGCCGAGCGCATCATCTCGATGTCGGCCAGGCTGACCAGATGCCGTCCGCCGCGCGAGACGTCGGTGTCCTCCGGTGGGTTCTCCCACTCCCAGACCGGCATCACGGCCGGGGTGCCGGTGACGGCCGGGGCGTCCAGGACGTGCCGGCGCTGCTGCTCGTCGGAGCGCCACAGCGCGGTGGCCCGCTCCACGAAGCCGGAGAGCGAGGAGCCGTGCGCCGCCGTCCGGTCGCCGGGGATGCCGAGGCCGATGTCGTCCAGGGTGATGTGGCGCTGGAGCCGGACGGTCAGCACCTCGCAGATCAGGTCCGGGACCTGGCCGCGCGGCCGCTGCCCCTTGAGCCAGCGGGCGACGGCGGTGTGCTCGTAGCGCAGGGCGAGGCCGCGGGAGCGGCCCGCGTGGTTGACATGGGCGGCGAGACCCGCGTGGGAGATCCCGGCCTCGTCGAGGATCGCGTCGAGCAGGGTGTTGGGCTGCATGGATGCCCTCCGTTGGCTCGGTACCGCCAGCCTAGTCCGACCGCCTTCACACGGGGTGTGATCGGAATGCCCAACTCCGGGAGTTGTGCACTCTGTTGTGGCCTGTGCGCACCCGCTTGACTGAAGTGCCTCGCAAGAGGCCGGCCGGGCCGTCGGCTCCCCCTCGTACAGACGGCGGCCCGATCCCGCGTCGTCCGCCCGCTCGCCTGCCCACAACTCCGCGGCGGGCGGACGGCGCGGCCCCCGGCGCGTGCGGCGTTCAGGAGGCGGTGTGGGCGGAGCAGCCGGCCGGTTCCCCGTGCTGGACGGGGACGCGCCGGCGGTCGTTGCGCAGGACGAGCAGCGCGGAGTCGTCGCTGGGCGGTCCGCCTACGTGGCCCAGGAGCCGGCGGTACACGGTGGCGACGACGGTCTTGGGCACAACCGTGCGGCGGCGCACGGTCGCGGCCAGTTCGGCCTGGAGGGGAAAGAACCGGCCATCGGCGTCCCGCGCGTCCTCGACGCCGTCGGTGTGCAGCAGGAGCCCCTCGCCGGGCAGGACCTGCCCGCAGCGCACCGGCGCGAGCTCGGCGGGGAGCGGGACCGTGCCGAGCGGGGGCAGCGGGTCCCCGCCGGTCATCGGCTCCGCGCAGCGCGCCGCGCCCGGCCGCAGCAGATACGGCCACGGGTGCCCGCAGTTGAGGGCGTCCACCGCGCCGTCCTGCCGGATCTCCAGGAGCAGTACGGTCACGAACTCCTCCGAGGGGTGTCCCTCGGGCTCGCTGTCCGTGACGCACGGATGGGCGTCGCGGACCCGCTGGCGCAGGTACCGCTCGTGCGCCCGCTCCAACCGCCGCAGCACGCCCACGAGTTCGTCCTCGTCGTGGGCGGCCTCACGGAAGCTGCCGAGGACGGCGCCGACCGCGGCGAGCGCGCCGAGCCCGTGGCCGCGGACGTCGCCCATGACGACGCGGACGCCGTGGTCGGTGGCGACGACGTCGTACAGGTCGCCGCCGATCCCCGCGTCCCGGTCGGCGGAGAGCCGGTCCGCGGCGAGGGCGAGCCCCGCGAGCCGCGGCGGCAGCGGCCGCAGCAGCACGGACTGCACGGCGCCCGCGACGGCCCTGATCTCCCGCAGCTCGCGCAGCAGCCCCTGGCGGACGTGGAGGATCAGCCCGCTGCCCACCACGAAGAAGACCGCGCTGCTCACGATCCGCGCGCCCAGACCGTTCTCCAGGGCGAGCGGGCAGGTCAGCTCGTACGTGACGGCGATCGTGCCCCACACGGTGGGCAGGGCAAGCATCAGCACGTGCCGGACCCGCCGCGGGTCGGTGCGCACGGCGCAGGCGAGCCGCGAGCGAAGGGAGGGCCGCCAAGAGGCGCGGGCGAGCGTCCTGATCCTGGTACGCAGCAAGCCGACGGCCCCCTTAGGCCCTGCTCAGCGCGCTCGCCGGCCGGCCCGACGGCGGATCGATTCTTACGGCCCCGGGCCCGGACCGGACCAGATCATGACCACTCCTCACCCGAACGAGTGAGGGGCGCACCCGGTGTCCCGGATGCGCCCCTCGACGGGTCCCGCCCGCGCCGTTACGCGCCGCGCAGCACGGCGCCCGTGTGCTCGGCGGCCCGGGCGACCGCGGCGTCGCGGGCGGCGCTGGCCTCCTCGACCGTCAGCGTGCGGTCCGCGGCACGGAAGCGCAGCGCGTAGGCGAGGGACTTCTTCTCCGCGCCGAGCTGCTCCGCGTTCTCGTAGACGTCGAACAGCCGCAGGGACTCCAGGAGTTCACCGGCGCCCGCCCGCAGCGCGCTCTCCACGGCCGCGGGGGGGGGGGGGGGGGGCGCGGGGAGGGGGGCCGACATGGTTGGCCCCCGCCACCGGGATTCAAGCCCACGGCGGCCCCCCACCCC
>NZ_JBEXOS010000093.1:0-22610 GCF_040611655.1 Streptomyces sp. NPDC006552 | reverse complement strand
CGCCAGCGGTGTCTGCCGCGACCTGGGCGCCCGGGGCCCGAGCCTCGCGGTCAGCACCGCCTGCGCCTCCGGCACGGACGCGATCGGCACCGCGCCGAGGACCGGGGCAAGGGCGGCGAGGGGATGCCCGACGTCGAGACGGTCCTGGACCGCGTCGTCGCGCCCATCATGTACCGCATCCTCTTTCGCCCGAAGGGCCTGGACGCGGCCTACGCGCGGCGGCTCGTCGCCGAACTTCTCGCGCGGGCGTAGGCCGACTCGGCGGTGGGCCGTGACTGTGGCCGCACCGCCCGCGCAGGGGTGGCGCTTCCCTGCCCGCCCATGAGCACGGGCGCGGTGCGGGTGCCGGGCCGGTGGACCCGGCCCGGCAAACATCACTCTTCCTGGCCCGGTCATCGGGCCGCGTCGGTGTTCAAGAAGAGGCCGCCTCGGCGTTATCCCCGCCTCTCAGGGGTACGCGCAGTGCACTGTCCGTGCGTGGAGGAGGCGTTGATGCCGAGAGGACCTGGCGACGGGAAAGCAGCCGCGTCCGCACGGCAGCCTTCACTGGTCGGCGGCCGGTACCGGATGCGGCAGCGGCTGGGGTCGGGCGGTACGGCCGACGTGTTCGCCGCTGTCGACACGGTGCTGGGCCGCGAGGTGGCGGTGAAGGTCTTCCGTCCCGCCGCGGAGACGGTCACCGCGGACCGCTTCTGCGACGAGGCGCTGACGCTGGCCCGGCTCTCTCATCCGGCCCTCGTCACCGTCTACGACGCCGGCCGGCACGGCGACGACGCGTACATGGTGACCGAGTTGGTGCGCGGCACGACGTTGCGGAACCGTCTCGCCGCCGGGCCGCTGACCACCGCGCAGACCATCCGCCTGGGGCGGGCCCTGACCTCGGCGCTCGACCATGTGCACGGCTGCGGCATCATCCACCGCGACATCAAGCCGTCCAACATCCTGCTCGACGAACTCGGTGCGCCCCGCCTGGCGGACTTCGGACTCTCCCGCTCCGTCGACGAGCGGACCCGCAGCGAACCGGGGACCCTGGTCGGCTCCCTCGCCTACATGGCTCCCGAACAGCTGCTCGGGGACGGCGCGAGCAAGGCCAGTGATGTCTACGCCCTGGGCCTGGTCCTCCTCGAGGCCCTCACCGGCGACACCTCCCGCCGCACGACACCGCTCGAAGCCGGCATCGGCCACCTTCTGCAGGCACCCCACATCCCCGACCAGGTCCCCGACAGCCTGGCCCGCCCGCTCTCCCTGATCACCGCGCGGGAACCGCAGGAACGCCCTGACACCGCCCACATGCTCCGCCTGCTCGAAGGAGCCGCGTCCGCGCCCGCCTCCACGCTCGCCCCGCACCCGGCGGTCCGCCCCTCGCGAACGTCCACGACGACGGCCACGCACCGGGCCCCCACTCTCCGAGCGGCCAACTCTGCGGCAGCGCCGCGGGACACCGCGGGAACACCGGCACATGCCGGCGAGTCAACTGCCGCCAGAACCGGTGGACACGCACGCCGGGCATGGCTGCGGCCGGTGCCCCTCGCCGCGGCGGCAGCGCTGGCGATCGCCGTCACCGGCACCGTCCTGAACGGCGTCACCTCACCTCCCGACGCCGGCGCGGACAACCGCCCGCACCCGTCCCTCTCCACACCCGCCGAGACGACGAACCGGACCCGGCAGGAACCGGCGGACACCGCCTCCCGGACCCCACCGCCACCCACCCCGGCCACCACCGGGCAACCCGTTCACGCACCGGCCCGGACCGCCACCACACCGAGGGCGAGCGCCACGGAGACACCTACGCGCGGTGGGCCGGTCCAGCAGACCCAGCAGAACCCTCAGACGACTCAGAAGCAGAAATCGAAGGGTCCCAAGAACGCCGACCAGCAACCGCGGAAAGCAAAGGGCACCAAGAAGGAGAAGGGGGAGAAGAAAAAGTGACGGGCCTGCTCAGAGGCGTGGGCCCGGCCCCGCTGTTGAGCAGGTACAGGGCAGGCGGCCGACACCGGCTCGGGCCACAGGAGCCGGCGATGCGCCCCGTGCGGCGCCGGGGCGTGACGGCACGCGCTCGACCGTGTCCGCGGCCACCGCGCCGGGAGAGCGGAACCGGGGCCCCAGGTGTCCACAGGGCCCCCGGGTCGCGCCTGCCGCAGTGCGAGGCGTGACGCCGCTTCCGGCGCGCAAGTTATCGCCTCGATCGCGCGCCAGTTGCGCGATTGGACGGCCGGCTGAACCACGCTCTGCCTGCACGGGCCATGAGGGTGGCCATCGCCGGCCGCCGACGCGTTCGCCGCGAGGCGACCGCTTCCGTGTGCCACGCCTTCATGGCCCTGGCTGGTCTCCTCCGTCGCTCGGCCGGCCGGGCCGGATACAACGGACCCAGGGCGCATACCGGGTTCGGGGCACGCGTCCGCGCACACGGGTGTGCACACGCACACCCTGTCCGTCCCGCCGCGCTCTGACCCGTTCGGGCCATGGTCCTCACTCGGCGCTCTCGGCCACCATGAAGGCCCTTCGCCCCACGCCTCCGACTTCTCGCCGCACAGTGGCGGAAAGGATCACGTTCCCATGCGCAGACCCATAAGGAATCTGGCCGCCGGCGTGTTCACCGCGGCGGTGTCCGCCCTGGCCGTGGCCCTGCCGGCGGCCCCGGCCGGAGCGGCCCCGGCGACGCTGACCACACTGACGTGCACCGGGACGTCCACCACCACCTACGACCCGCCCATCACCACCACCGCCGCCACCAGCACCCGCACGATCGACCAGACTTACGGGCCCTGCGTGGGCACCGGCGCCGCCGCGAGCATCACCGGCGGCACCCACACCTCCGCCAACACCACCCAGCGCTCCTGCCTCCAGCTGCTGTCCACCGCGACCGTGTCCTGGACCATCAACTGGAGCAACGGACAGAGCAGCACCGTCACCGCCCAGCGCGTGTCCAACCTCGCCGGAGCCGTCTTCACCAACGACTTCACCGGCTCCGTCACCAGCGGCTACCTCGCCGGACACGACTTCATCGAGACCATGACGGCCCCTTCCCTGCAGATCACCACCTGCACCCTGCTCGGCGGCTCCGTCTCCAGCATCGGCGCCCTCCACACCTTCACCCTGCTGTAGCCGACGCCGCCGTCACTTCACAGCGACGTGGCACGGGACGGGTGCGGGGGCGGCGCGGGCACTGTCGCTGTGAGGTACGGCCGGCTCTCCGGGTCCTGGGGGTCGAAAGCGGCGGGCGCGGTGGTGAACAGGGGCGCCGTCCGGGTCAGGTTCAGCAGGCGGGTGACGGCCGGGCCGGCCGAGGTGATGGTCATCGTCTTGCCCGCTTCCTGCGCCGCCCGGCGTACGCGCAGCAGTGCGCTCAGGCCGGCGCAGTCGCAAAACCGCAGGGACCGCAGGTCGAGGACGAGGCCGTGCACGGAGTCGTCCAGAGCGGCCGCCAGGTCGCGTTCCCAGCCGGGTGCGGCGTCCAGATCGACCTCGCCGTATGCCGCGACGAGGGTGTGCGTCCCGTCGCTGCGCGTCTTGAGGCGCACCTCGGCGGCAGGCGGCGGGAGTTGGACGGTGGCGCGCGGTCGGGACGGTACGGCCGGGGCAGCGTCGACCGCGTGGGCTGCGAGGTGTGCGATATCTGCGGTGGCTGTGGTGGCCGCGTCGTCTGGCATGGCTACCCCCATGGTCCGGCTCCGGCAGTGCGTTCAGGATCGCGGGCAAGGTACGTCGCGTCAACGGATACCTGAAATCTGTTTCATGTATGTGATGTCAGATGTCGTTTCGTAGACTGGTGGCATGCAGGCGCGGAATGAGTCGCACACCGGATGGACGTTCCTGACCAACCACGCACGGGTCCTGGCGGCCATCGCCGACGACAGCCACGTGCGCGTACGGGATCTGGCCGTGCACTGCAGACTCACCGAACGCGCCGTGCTGCGGATCATCACCGAGCTCGAAGAGGCCGGTTACCTCTCCCACGTCCGCGAGGGCCGTGGCAACCGCTACGCCATCGACCCCACCAAGGTCCTGCGCCACCCCGCCGAGGCCGGTGTCCCCGTCGCCTCGCTGCTCTCCGTCCTGGTCAAGGACGAAGCCGACCGCACCCGGCAACTCGACCCCACCTGACGCCTCTTCGACCCACCGGGGGACAAGGAGCCCGCCGTCTCTACAGCTTGGCTCCGCTCGGCGGGCGGGGTCGGGCCGGCGGGCGGTGGGTGCGGTGGCGAGGGTGGGCCCGGCGAGGCGGGCGGCCCAGGGTGATCTGGCGCATCAGCTGCTGGAAGCAGGCCAGCGCCGCGAGCGCCGGCAGAGCCGCGGCAGCCGCGTCCAGGGGGTGGGGGGCGGCCTGGGCGATGCACAGCACCATCGCCACCAGCGAGAACAGCAGCACCACGGCCCAGGAGTGCGCGGCGCGGCGCCGGTGCAGCCCCGCCCGCAGCACCGATAGGGAGGCCACTGCCCACGGGCCGTAGATCAGCAGCGGCCAGGCCCCGACGGTGTAGGCCGGGGCGCGGTCCACGGCGACCTGGCGCAGTGGGTGGTAGCTGACCATGCCGCCCAGGACACAGACCGCGCAGACGGTGACCGCGGCGGCCGCGGCGATCACCAGGCTGGCCAGGCGCAGCAGGCGGGTGGAGAGACGTTTGCGCTCCCGGGCGCGGGAGCGGCGGCGCGCGCGGTGCCGACGGGCGGCGGGGGCCGGTGGCGGTCCGTTCGGACCGGCGGCCGTGGCCTCCGCCGGCCCGGTGTCGAGGGGAGCGGGCGGGGGTGCGGCCTCGGCGACGGGCACGTGCGCGGCGCCGAGGAGGGCGGTGGCGTCCGCCACGCCGGGCTCAGGGGCGGGTACGGTGCCGGTTTCCTGGTCGATGGCCTCGCTGAGCAGATAGGCGAGTTCCTCGGCGGGATCCCATTGCGGAGCCATGGACTCCAGCGGGTCCATGGACTCCAGCGGGTCCAGGGGCTCTTGCCAGGTTCGGGACCAGGCCGGGTCGGGTGCGACCGGGCCGGCGGCGTGGTTCGGGACGAAGGGCGGGCGGCGGTGGCGGCCCGGCATGTCATGCACGGCCATGACTCTCGAGGCTTTCGCCGAGGGACGGGGCGGGCGCGGGCGGCAGGTCGGCGGCGGCCGGATACGCGTGTGGCAGGTCGGCGGCGGCCGTGTACCCGGTCCCGGGGCTTTCGCCGAGGGACGGGGCGGGGGCATGCGCAAGACCGGCGGCGGCCGTGTACGCGGTCTCGATGCGGGCCAAGCGGGCGAGAAGGTCCTGCACCAGAGCGGCGGAATGCCGTAGCGGGATCGTCTGATGAGCCGCATCGTGCAAGGTGGCGGTCGCGGCGCCCGGGCCCGGCGGTGCGTAGGCCCAGTTACCCATCCGGGTGACACCCGTTTCACCGACTGGTGCATCCGCGGTCGATGTCTGCGCAGAATACTGCGGCCCTGCTGTCGTCATATCGCGAACAACCGGGCTGGTGAGCCGAAGGATGTGCGGCATTCAGGTGGCGGCCAAGTCACATCGTGGGACCTTCGGACGAATGATCATCGACGTCCGTGACTCCGCTATACGGCCCAGCAGACGGCCGTGCCGCCGCTAGCTGCGCGGGCCTGGGTCGGGCGCGCGGTGCGGGCGGTGGCGACGAGGTTGCCGACGGCCTGGTCGCGGCAGCGCGAGGCAACCGCGCCCCGCGGGCGCCACGACCGCCCATCCCGAAGCATGTGCCCCTTCTGACGCCACAGAGGCACCCGGTGGTGCGCCGTCCTCCCCGCGACACCGGACCTACGAACCAGATGTTCTGTCCATGGAGGTCGGTGAAGTTCCGCTGGTCATCGGAGCTTGTTCTCAGGGTGGTCGCTGTCGTAGGACTCGCGTGCCCGCGCGATGCCTGCGCGGTGTTCGAGTGACCAGTCGGCGAGCGCCTTGACGAGGTGGGTGAGGCTCGCGCCGGTCTCCGTGAGTCGGTAGTCGACCTGGGCCGGCACGGTCGGATAGACGGTCCGAAGGACCAATCCGTCTCGCTCCAACCTGCGCACCGTCAGGGTCAGCATGCGCTGGGAGATTCCGTCGATGGCGCGCTGGAGTTGCCGAAAGCGTCGCGGGCCGTTGGCGAGTTCCACGATGACGAGGACCGACCACTTGTCACCGACCCGGTCGAGGACGTCTCTGATTCCGCAGTCGGGGTGGTCCGGCTGTCCGCACGGCTCGAGCTCGGCGGCACCAGTGGTTACACCGGTGTGCGTCAGTGACACGAAACTGCCTCCTTGTGGGCCGACCACGGTCGGTCGAAGATCCTCGCCGTAGTTACTGAAGAGAACCACGGTAGAAGGCGGAACCGAAATGATCATGGTCACCGGTGCGAACGGGCAGCTCGCGTCCCTCACGCTCCAGGAGTTGGCCGGGCACAACGTGCCCGCCCTGGGCGGGAGTCGGTCGCCCGCACCAGGGCAACGGCGCCTTGACTTCGACGACCCGGCGACTCTCGACCTCACGAGCGTTTCGACGCTGGTCCTCGTCTCCGCGGGGTATGCCGAGGACGACCAGGTCATCGCCCGTCACCAGACCGCTCTTGACGCCGCGGTGCGCGACGGCGTGACTCACGTGGTCTACACCAGCCTTACCGCCGACGGTGACCACCTCGGCTTCGCGCTGGCTCACCGGGCCACCGAGCATCTGATCAGGGCCAGCGGGCTCGACTGGACGATCCTGCGCAACGGGCTCTATGCCGAACTCTTCGCCACGCTGCTGACCTGGTTCCCCGACCGTCTGGAATCAGCGTTCGGTGACGGTGCGCTCTCCGCGGTCGCGCGGGCAGACCTGGCCGCAGCCGCAGCCGTCGTGGCCAGGAATCCGGCCGCACACACCGGCAAGAGCTACGAGCTGGTCGGGGAACCGATCACCACGTCCGACGTCGCCGAAAGCCTCGGGGTCGCTCACCGTTCGATCGGACTCAGCGAGTACCGGGAGCGGCTCCTCGGCGACGACACCCTGCTGCCCTTCCAGCCGCCGATGCTCGCCTCGATCGCGTCCGGTGTCCGCCACGGGTTCCTCAGCAACACCACCCCCGACCTGGTCCAGTTGCTCGGCCGCCCCCTCACCGACCCGCTCACTGTGGCCGCCGACACCGCCGCCGCGATGCGCCCTGACGACGCCCGTTGACCGACCGAACCTGGCGATCCGAAGACCTGCGACGCCAAGCGCTCGACGTATGGAACATCCAGTGGCACCTCGATCTTACGGACAAGGCGTTCGCTCACCGTAGCGGCTCACCCACCCAGCCCCCTGCCTCCCACCGGAGTGAGGTCGATCCGCTCAGGTGCTCCGGCCAGGAGGGGCAGCGCGTGTTCGGTCAGTTCCCTGGCTCCGGGCGCGGACAGTGAGGAGGTGTGGTCGGCCTCGCTGCGCCGGATCTCGGTGACCCAGACGACATCCTCCTCGCCGGGCGCGGTGTTGACGATGTACAGCTCACACCCGGGGACGTCCCGCGTATGTCCAGCGGCTTGCAGAAGGAGAGTGATCAGGGTGTCGCCCATGGCTGTCTGATCTGCTGGTTATCGCCGACGGCCTGTCGAACGCGGAGATCGGCGAACGCCTCGTCGTCAGCCTGCCCACGGTCAAGACCCATGTCAGCAGCCTGCTGGCGAAGCTGGGCGCCCGGGACCGCGCGCGGCTGGTCATCATCGCGTACGAGAGCGGTCCGGCGGAGCCGGGGATGCCGGCCTGAGAGGAGTGAAGCCCTCCGCGGTGCGCTAACGGGGGAATTTCTTCTCGGTGGGCTCCGGGCCGGTGGGGCGTGTCAGTCGTTCGGTCACCTCGTGGGCCTCCGCCGATCTGCCCTGTTCCCGGTACAGGCCGAGCGCCGTCCGCCAGGCTCGGCGGGCCGCTTCGTGGTCGCCCGCGTCGGCGTGGGTCTCCCCGAGGGACGCCCAGGTGTCGGCCGCGCGGTTGGCGTTGCCGATGGCCTGGAAGTGGGTGAGCGCCTGCTGGTAGGCGTCGAGGGCGCGGCGGGTGCGGCCGGTGCGGCGCGCGATGTGGGCGAGCGTGTCCCAGGTCGCGGCCTGCCCTTCGCCGTCCTCGTGAGCCTGGAGCAGGGGCAGCGCCTGGAGGCAGTGCGCCTCGCCGCTCGCGTAGCGGCCGAGCCGCGCCAGCGCCCAGCCGGTGCCGTTGAGGGTGTTCGACTCGCCCACCTCGTCGCCCAGTTCGCGGTATCCCTCCAGCGCCCGCGCGAAGTGCGGCAGGGC
The DNA here is from genome assembly GCF_040611655.1 of Streptomyces sp. NPDC006552. Lineage (NCBI taxonomy): Bacteria > Bacillati > Actinomycetota > Actinomycetes > Kitasatosporales > Streptomycetaceae > Streptomyces > Streptomyces sp. NPDC006552. The sequence continues at coordinate 14,398 of NZ_JBEXOS010000093.1, read as the reverse complement.
GCGCTCGTAGGCGTTCATGCGGACATGGACCTCGGCGAGCGAGTGGTGGGTGCGGGTCAGACCCGGGGTGTCGCCGTCGGCGCGGAAGCGTTCGAGGGTCTCGTCGAGGTGGGGCAGGGCCTCGGTGTACCGCTGGGCCTGCGCGAGTGCGACGCCGAGCCGCTGGCGGGTGTGGGCCGCGAGCGAGGGATCACCGTGGGCCGTGGCCGCGTCCCGGGCCGTGTACCAGGCCCTTATGCTCTCCTCGAACAGTCCTCGGCGCCAGCGGAACGTGTGCAGCGCCCAGGTCAGCCGGCACAACTCCAGGTGCATGCCGCGCTGTTGGGTGAGCGCGCTGATGTCCGTGAGGCAGGCGTACTCGGCGTCGAACCAGGCGAGCGCGGCCTGCGCGTCGGTGAAGGCGAGGGGCGCGGGCCCCGGGTCGTCGAGCGCGGGCGGGTCCTGCGCCGTGCGGTGCGGCTCCAGCACCCGGTGTGCCGCGCGGGCGGTGCGCACGTAGAAGGCGACGAGGCGGCGGGTGTGCCGCTCGCGTTCCTCGCCGGTCAGCGCGGCCGCCTGTTCCTCGGCGTAGAGGCGGACCAGGTCGTGCATCCGGTGGCGGCCGGGCCGGTGCTGACGGACCAGGCAGGCTTCCTCCAGGACGCGCAGGATCCGCCGGGTCCGTGCCGGGTCGCTCCCGATGAGGTGGGCGAGCGCGGCGAGGGACACGTCCTGGTGCGGCACCAGTCCCAGCAGGGCGAACACGCGGGCCGGTTCGGCGTCCAGCGCGGCGTGCGACGCGGCGAACAGGACGCGGAGACTGGCGGAGACGTCCCCGGCGTCCAGCACGTCCAGGCGGGTGCTCGGGTCGCGCAGGTCCTGGGCGAGCTGGTCGAGGCAGGCGCCGGGCACGCCGTCCGCGTGCGCGGCCGCGATGTCCAGGGCCAGCGGCAGCCCGGCGCACCAGCGGACGATGTCGCGCAGCGCGGGGTCGGTGGCGGCGCGGTCGGCCCCCACCCGGCGGGCGAAGAGCCGCGCCGACTCGGCGGCCGGCAGCACGCCCAGGGCGACGATGTCCGCGCCGGCCCGCACCTTGAGGCCGCTCAGCCGGTTCCGGCTGGTCACCAGCGTCCGGCAGGGGGAGGTTCCGGGGAGCAGCGGCATGACCTGCGCGCTGTCGCGGGCGTTGTCGAGGACGACCAGGATCCGGCGGCCGGCCATCAGCGTGCGGTAGAGCGCCGCGCGGCCCTCCGTGTCGGCGGGCAGCTCGCTCTCCGCCGCCCCGAGCGCCATCAGGAACAGGTGCAGGACGTCGCCGGGGTCGGTGGGCCGGGCGTGGGGGCTGAAACCGTTCAGCTGGGCGTAGAGCTGGCCGTCGGGGAACGCGTCGGCGTGCTGGTGCGCCCAGCGCAGGGCGAGCCAGGACTTGCCGACCCCGGCCATCCCCGCGATGACGCTGACGCCCGGCTCCGCACCGTCCGTGCGGCCTTCACGGGCGTCGAGGAGGCGCAGCGCGTCGTCCCGGCCGACGAACCCCGCGGGGCTGACGGGCAGTTGCCGCGGCGTACGGGGGTGCGGGACGGGGGCCGCGGGCGCGGCGAGGGTCTCGTCGCAGACGAGGATCCGCTGATGGAGTTCGCGCAGCGGGAGGCCGGGGTCGGCGCCCAGCTGCTCCGCGAGCCGCTGCCGCAGCCGCTCGTAGGCGGTGAGGGCGGCCGCCGGCCGGCCGGCGCGGTACAGGGCCCGCATGTGCAGGTGAGCCGCCTGTTCGTCGAGCGGCTGCTCGGTGGTGAGCGCGGCGAGCGGCTGGACGAGGTCGGCGTGGCCGCCCTGCTCCAGCAGGAGTTCGTAGTGGTCGAGGCGGGCCCTGCGGTGTTCCTCGGTCAGTGCGCGGCGGTGGGCGTCGAGCCAGTCGGAGCGCAGCCCGGCGAACGGCTCGCCCCGCCAGAGCGCCAGCGCCCGGCCGTACGCGGCCCCGGCCTCCCGCGGGCCGGGCGCGCCGCGTGCCGCCGCGACCAGGGAGCGGAACCGGAACAGGTCGACGGCGTCGGCGTCGGTCCGCAGCACGTACCCCGCCGAGGTCCGCACGATGTCCCACCGCTCCGCGTCGCCGGGCTCCGTGCGCAGGGCGCGCAGCCGGGACACGTAGCTGTAGAGCGAGGCCATCGCGCGCGGCGGGACGTCGTCGCCCCACACGCGTGCGAGGAGGGTCCGCGCGGCGACCGGCCGGTTGACGTCGAGGAGGAGCAGGGCGAGGACGCAGCGCTGGCGCGGCGATCCGGGGGCGAGGTCGACGCCCCGGGAGCGGAGGGTCACCTCGCCGAGAAGGGTGAAGCCGATGCTCATGCCGGTCCTTCGTTTCTGACCCGGCCCGGCCGGCTGCGGGCGGCCGCGGCGGGCGTCCGTGCGGCACGGGTCCCGGCGTCGGTCTCCGCACCCCTGCAAGAAAGTATCAAGCTCCTTGCAGGGCGCGTACCGGACGCTGAGGGCGACCAGCACGTACCGCAGGGGGAAGGAACCGCATCGTGCCCCATCACGACGTACTGTTTCGCGGGTTGCTCGGCGTCGCCGCCGCAGCAGCCCTTCTGACGGCCGGGACGGGGGCCGCCACGGCCCACGGCGCGCCGGAGCCGGCCCGCGCGGTCGCGGCGCCGGCGAAGCCGCTCGGCGCGCAGTCCTCGGCCGGCCACTATCTGGTGGACGGCGCCCGCATCCACACCCAGCCCAGCACCGGTTCCACGACGGTCGGTTACGGCTACACGCGGCACAGCGTCACCGTCCAGTGCCGCCGCGTCGTCGCGGGCCAGGAGTGGTTCCACCACACCGACACCACCACGGGCGTGACCGGCTGGGGCCGGTGGGACGTCGTCGTGCCGTACATCGCCGTCGGCGACTGCTGACCCGGCCTCAGGAGAGCTCATGCGCACACACCTGAGTCGCCGTCCCTTCGCCGGCGTTCTCGCCGTGGCCGGCGCCACGGCCGCCCTGCTGCTGTCCGCGTCGGCCGCGGGCGCCGCCGGGCCGGCTCCGGCCGCGCCCGGCACCGCCCCGCGGGCGGCCACCTCGGCTCCGGGCGACTACCTGGGGACCGGGGTGCGGATCCGGACCCGGGCCGACGGGTCGTCCACGGTCAAGGGCCTCGGATACGCGGGGCAGGGAGCGACCGTCTACTGCTGGCAGGACGGTCCTGCCGCCAACCCCAACCTGACCATCAGCTGGTACTACCACCGCAACAACGCCACCGGTGTGACCGGTTGGTCGAGCTGGGATGTCTTCCGGCCGTCCGGCGAGGTACCGCACTGCTGACGCGGCGCACGCGGCCGCGTCCGGCTCTTCGCCCACGGGGGTGGCGGAGGGCCGGACGCGGCTGTCCGGCGCATATCACCGGGCGAGGTCCAGCCTCTGCATGAGCGCCTGCGCCATGGCCTGCATCCCCAGGGCGTTGGGGTGGGCCGGGGCCGCGGGCGAGGCCGGGCTCAAGGGCTCGATCCAGCGGTCGCCGGGCGCCTTGCACATGTCGTGGCCGACGGTCGGCTTGTACGTGTCCACGTACTCGGCCCGGTTCAGGAGCGCGACCGCGCGCAGCATCAGGTTGAGGCGCTTGCCGGTGTCCCGCAGGTAGGGGAAGTCCTTCGCGGCGAACGGCACCGAGGGGTAGCAGCCCGTGCCGTCGTCGGGCAGCAGGTCGGGGTAGCCGACGACGACCACGCGGGCGTGCGGCGCCCTGGCGTGCACCGCCCGCAGGACGCGTGCGACCTTGGGCGCGGTCCGCAGGATCGTACGGGAGAGCTGGTCCTGGCCGGCGGCCCGGTAGTGCCGCTCGCAGGGGTTCCCGGCGGGGTCCGTCGAGCTGAGCCCGGCGCAGGTGCTGATGATCGACCCGAAGCCGATGTCGTTGCCGCCGATCTGCACGGTCACGAGGTCGGTGTCGCGCCGGACCGCGTCGAGCTGGGGCCCGTTGGTGCCCTGGGCCTGCCACATCTGCACCGTCGTCGCACCGCCGCAGCTGACGTCGGTGAACGAACCGACGTGCCGCTCGCGCGCGGTGATCGACGGGTAATTCCGGTCCGAGCGGGCGCAGTCCGCGTCGACCTGCCGGGGGATCAGGGGGCCCGACGTGTACGAGTCGCCCAGCGCCACGTAGTGCGCGGGCGGCTGCGACCCGTGCCGTCCCGGTGCGGCGCCCGCGGTCCCCGTCACGCCGGCGGTGAGCGCGAGAGCGCCCAGTACGGCCAGGCTCACGGTGGTCCGGCGTCCGGGCACCGTTCCACCCCCGTGCATCCGTTGCGCCATCATGCCCCTCCCCTGAAGCCCGACCGCGATGGTCCGACGTCGCCTGTATACCGGCCGGTAGCGGTGTGGACCAGTGCCCGGACATGCCTGTTTCCGGGGAGAGTCCGGCGCGGGCACCGGTGGCGGGGGGCCGGGCGGGTCAGTCGCTGTCCGTCGCTTCCTCGGCGTTGCGCCAGACCGTCACATCGACGGTGACGTACTTGCTCGGGTCCTTCTCGCCGGACTTGCCGCGGTAGGTGACCACCGCGATGTGGCCGGCGTCGCTGCGGACGCAGATCTGCGAACCCGGCGAGAGCTGGTCGAGGTCGATCTTGTCGGTGTAGCGGGTCTCCGTGCGGCAGGTCTGCAAGGAGCCCTTCTGCGCGTTGTTCAGGAGCACCAGCTTGCCGTTGTCGGTGCCGAGCTTCTGGTCCCCGGTGACCGTCCCGTCGTAGTAGTAGTAGAGGTCGCCGCCCATGTACATGGCGCCGGTGTCGCCGCCGTCGAGCGGCTTGGGCGGGTTGTCCCCGAGCTTGAGGTAGTAGTCCTCGGTGAGGTCGATGCCCTTGTAGGCCGCCGGTTTCGGGTCGGGGCGCGCGCCGCCCTTGCCCGAGCCGCCGGACCCCGACGAACTGGACGACCCGGTCCGGCCGTCGTCCTTGTCGCCGTCGGGGAGCAGCGCGCCGATGACCGCCAGCGCGGCGAACACGCCGATCACGACGCCGGCCACGATCAGCCCGGTCCGCTTCTTGGGCGGGGGCGGCGCACCCCAGGGCCGGGGGCCGGGCATGCCGGGGTGCGGCTGCGCGTAGCCGCGGTTCCACTGCGGGTGCGGGGTCGGGTGGCCCTGCCCGGGTGCGGGCGTCTGATACGGGGCGGGGCCCGCGACGGGCTGGTGGTGCGCCGTGTGCGCGTACGGGGACGGGGGCGGCGTGTGCGGGCTGAACGCGGTGGGCGCGTGGGGCTGCATGCCGGGCGCGGGGGTGGGCGGGGCGGTGGGGGCGGTCGCGGTGGGCGGGGGTGTCGGCGCGGGCTCCGGCAGGCGCAGCCGCTCGGTGATGGAGCTGGCGAACGTCTGCGGGAGCCAGTCCTCGCCCTGGCGCAGCGGGGTCGGGGACAGCTCGTGGCACTGCTCGATGATCTGGGTCAGGCTGGGCCGGTCGGCGGGGTCGCGGCTGAGGCAGTGGGACACCAACGGCCGCAGTATGTCGGGGAGTTGGCTCAGGTCGGGGTCCTCGTGGACGATCCGGTAGAGGACCGCGTGCGAGGAGCCCTCGCCGAAGGCCGGTGCGCCGATGGCGGCGAAGGCGGTGATCTGGCCCAGCGCGAACACGTCGGTGGCCGGGGTGACGGTGCCGGCCGCCGCCTGTTCCGGGGCCATGAAGTGGGGCGTGCCGACGGAGACGCCGGTGCCGGTGAGCGAGGTCGCGTCGGCGGCGCGGGCGATGCCGAAGTCGATGACGCGCGGGCCGTCGGCGGCGAGCAGGACGTTGGCGGGCTTGAGGTCGCGGTGGACGATCCCGGCGCCGTGGATCACCGTCAGGGCCTCGGCGACGCCGACGGTGAGCAGGAGCGCGCTGCGCAGCGGGAGCGCGCCGTGCTGGCCGACGGCGTGCGCGAGCGAGGGCCCGGGCACGTACGCGGTGGCCAGCCAGGGCTGCTTCCCCTTCGTGTCGCCGTCGATGACGGGCGCGGTGTACAGCCCCTGCACCCGCTGCGCGAGCGTGACCTCCTGCTCGAACCGGCGCCGGAACTCGGGGTCCTGGCTGAACTCCGGCCGGATCACCTTCAACGCGATCGGCCTGCCGCCCGGCGTGTACGAGAGGTACACCTTGCCCATCCCGCCCGTGCCGAGGACGGCGGCCAGGCGGTACCCGCCCACCACCGGCGGGTCCTCGGCCCCGAGCGGCTGGAACAGCTCCGCCGAAGGTGTCACCATGTCGCACTCATCCCTGCTCAAGGGCGGCCGACGCCACCCGTCCCCGAAGTCCCCGGAAAGATACCGAAAGAGCGGCCGGTATCCGCCACCTGCGCCGCAACAGTCGCGCTACAGAACCGAGGGGCCCGGGCGAGGGCACGGGGATGTGCGCGGCGCGTACGGTCCCGTCACGGGCCCCCGGGCGCCCGTGCGGCCGCTCGCTTCCCCGCGGCGGGGAGCGAGCGGCCGGATGAACTGCCGTGCGTCGTCGGGCCGTTGCCGGGCGCGTGGGGCCCGGCCGGCGGCGGGGTCAGTGCGCCAGGTCCACGTCCGCGTCGTGCAGGCCCTCGCCCGCCACCTGGAGCGGCATCGCATGGGGTGCGTAGCCACTGGCGATCACGGTGTAGTCGCCGGAGTCCAGGTCGTTGAAGACGTAGGCGCCGTCCGCGCCCGTGACCGTGGTGGCGACGGTGTTGCCCGCCGCGTCGAGGAGCGTGACCCGGGCGTCGTCCACCGGTTCGCCCGCGCGGTTGCGGACGGTGCCGTGGACGTGGGCGCCGGGGTCGAGCCGGATCTCGTAGCGGTGGGCGGCGCCGCCGCCCGCGACCTCGGCGAGCAGCGCCGCCGGGCGGTGTCCGGGGGCACTGACCGCGAGGGTGTAGCCACCGGGGGCGAGGTCGGTGAAGCCGAAGTCGCCCGCCGGGCCGGCGGTTCCGGAGGCGACGACCTCGCCGCGCACGTCGGTGGCGATGACCAGCGCGCCGGGCAGCGGACGGTCGCCGGGCGCGGCCAGGACCGTACCGGAGAGGCCGGCCGCGCCGGAGAGGACGAGGTCGAAGTCGGCCGGGCCGTCGGTCACATCGACCGTGGTGGCCTGCGGCCGGCGGGCGCCGGCGGACGCGATGAGGACGTACGTCCCCGCGGCGGGCGCGGCGACCGTGTACCGGCCGTCCGTTCCGGTCGTCGTCCGGCCGAGCTGGCTGCCGCGCAGGTCGATCAGAGTGATCACGGCGTCCGTCACCGGTGATCCCGCGGCGTCGCGGATGTGGCCGCGCACGCCCAGGGCGGGTCCGTCCGCCGGGGCGGGTTCCTCGGCGAGGGCGGTGGTGAGCGAGGCGACCGGGGCGGCGCCGACCGCCTCCGGCGTTCCCGACGCGCCCTGCGGCTGCGGCCGCTCCTGTGACTGCGGAGCCGGGGTCCCGGGCGCGGCGCCGTCGTCCTCGGCGGCCCGGGCCTCCAGGCCCGACATCTTGCGCAGCGGGACCTCCTTGGTCCACAGGACCAGGAGGAACGCGATCGCGATGACACCCGCCGCGATCAGGAACACCACGTGCATCGAGTCGGCGAAGCCCTGCTTGAAGGGCTCCGACAGGCGCGGGTCGAGCTGCTGGATGAACGAGGAGTCGCTCAGGACGTCGCCGCCGCCACCCGCGCCGGGGTGCTTCAGCATGTCGAGGACCGGCTTGTTCGCCGGGTCGGAGACGACCGCCGGGTCGTGCAGCGCGGACTGGAACCGGGGCGTCCCGGCGGCCGACCGGAACGCCGAGGAAATCTTGTCGCCGACGTTCGAGAACAGCACCGACAGGAAGATGGCCGTACCGGCGGTGGCGCCCATCTGCCGGAAGAACGTGGACGACGCGGTCGCCACCCCCATGTCCTGCGGCGGCACCGCGTTCTGCACGGCGAGGACCAGGGTCTGCATGCAGCCGCCGAGGCCGAGGCCGAAGACGAGCATGTAGACCATGCTCTCCCACAGCGGGGTGTCCCACTGGACCTCGAAGTGGAAGAGCAGCAGCGCCGCCACCATCAGGACGGTGCCGATGACCGGGAAGATCTTGTAGCGGCCGGTCTTCGCGGTGATCTGGCCGGAGACGACGGACGCGATGATCATGCCGAGCATCAGCGGCAGCATCTCGAGGCCGGACCTGGTGGGGCTCGCGCCCTTCACGATCTGCAGATACTGCGGGATCATCAGCATCCCGCCGAACATGCCCGCGCCGATCAGCACGGACAGCACGCTCGTCTTGCTGAAGGTCGGGTTGCGGAAGAGCCGCATCGGGATCAGCGCGTCGTCGCCCATCCGGCGCTCCACGAGGATCCAGGCGACGATGCCGACCACGCCGATGCCGTAGCAGGCCAGGGAGCCCGACGAGCCCCAGCCCCATTCGCGGCCCTGTTCGGCGACGAGCAGCAGCGGCACGACGGCGAGCGCGATGGTGAACGCGCCCCACCAGTCGATACGGCGGTCGCGGCGCGTGTGCGGGATGTTCAGGACCTTGGCGACGACGAACAGCGCGATGATCCCGATCGGCACGTTCACCAGGAACACCCAGCGCCAGCCGATGACGCCCAGGATGCTGTCCTGTCCGGCCAGGAAGCCGCCGATGAGCGGTCCCGCGACGCTGGAGGTGGCGAAGGTGGCGAGCATGTAGCCCTGGTAGCGGGCCCGCTCGCGGGGCGGCACGATGTCGCCGATGATCGCGAGGGCCAGCGACATCAGACCACCGGCGCCGATGCCCTGCACGGCGCGGAAGGCGGCCAGTTCGGTCATCGACGTCGAGAACGTGCACGCCGCCGAACCCAGGATGAAGATGCTGATCGCGCCCAGGAAGTAGGGCTTGCGGCCGTGCAGGTCGGAGAGCTTGCCGTAGAGCGGCGTCGCGATCGTCGAGGTGATCAGGTACGCCGTCGTCGCCCATGCCTGCTGGCTCAGGCCGTGCAGGTCGTCCGCGATGGTGCGGATCGAGGTGGAGACGATGGTCTGGTCGAGCGCGGCCAGGAACATGCCCAGCATCAGACCGCTCAGGATCGTCAGGATCTGGCGGTGGCTCAGGCCGCCGCCACCGCCGGAGGGGGCGGCGGGTATCGCCCGGTTCTTGTCGGTGGTCTTCTTGTGGCTCCCCCGAGTCGTCTTCTCGGCGGTTGGCGCGGTGTCTCGGCGCGGCGCCGACACGGCCTCACTCATACGTGCTTGCTCCCTGCTGCGTCACGGTCGCGGGGCGCGCCCCGTCCGCGTGGCGTTGGTGTTGATGCGCTACCAGGTCGTCGTTGAGGCGCGTCAGCAGCCGGATCAGCTGATCGCGGTCCTCGGGGGGCCAGGGGTCCAGGAGCTGCGCCAGCCGCGCGTCGCGCTGCCGGCGGTAGGTCTCGTACACCGCCCGGCCGGTCTCGGTCGCGTACAGCAGTGTGCCGCGCCGGTCCTGCGGGTCGGGCCGCCGTTCGATCAGGCCCCGCTCCACCATGGAGCGGACCTGCCGGCTGACCGTGGAGAGGTCGAGGAAGGTGTCGGCGGCCAGGTCTGTGGCCCGCTGCTCGCCGTCCCGGACGAGGCGGGCCAGCAGGACGCGCTCGCCGGCGCCCTGCTCCTGTTTCGTCCGGTGCCGGTGTGCCGCGACCATCCGGGTGAACCGCACGATCTGGTTCCCCAGGGCTGCGCCCGCCTCGTCGGCCTCCCGGAGCGGCAGCTCCGCGTCGCGGTCATGGACCGTCCCCTTGCCCATCGCCCGCCCCCTTCGTGTCCACTCACGTTTTATTGCTTGTAGCTACCAAGTGAGTTTAGAGGGCCCGGAAGGGGGTGGAAACCGGGGCGTGGCCGGGCTACCGCCGGCATCCCGCGAGATGTCTCCGGCCGCGGCTGTTCCGCTCCTGCGGCTACGGGCGCCGCGCCAGACGTACGACGGCGTAGGTGACGCCGAGAATGAAGTCCACGACGACCCAGATCAGGATGATGAGCCCGACACCGATGGCCGTTCCCGCATTGTCGACATCGTTGCATGTCCTGGCGTCCAAGGTCCCGCAGTCATCCGGAGTGCCCGCACCGGTGCGGGCGCCGAAAATGATCCAGAGCAGGAAGACGACCTGCACCGCGAGGAAGAACCACATGAACCAGCGGGGACGCCGTCGTCGCGGGACAGGCTCCCCGGGCATGGCTCCGAACTGTTGCGTCGCCGCAGGGGGCACCGTCGGCCGTGGTGGCACCGGTGCCGTCCGCGGAGGCACGGGAGGCGGCCCACCGGTGGGGGGCCAGGGCGGCGGCGCCTGAGGGCTGGGCCAGGGCGGGGCCTGCCATTGCGGAGGGGCGCTCGGAGGGGTGCTCGTTCTGTGCTTCATGATGCGCGGCCTCGAAGAGACGCTACAGGCTTTCCTCCACCTTACGTTCCGTTTATTACCATTTCCACCCATAGCCCAATTCCGGCAGCCCGGCGCCGAGTTGGGCCCGCGGCTGAGCCGAACGAGTGAACCGCTCCCGGGTGGCGCCACCTCCGCCCGCGGGGCGCCGTTGGGCAGTGTTCGACAGGCGTGAGCGAGGAGCGGGCAGCATGAACAGTGCGGAACATGTGACGACCTTGATCACGAACATGTACAGACTCGCACCGGGCTCCGTCCGTCCCGACGTGCCGCTGCACCAGCTCGACATCGACTCCCTCGCCCTGGAGGAGCTGCGGCTGATCCTGGAGGACGAGCTGCACGTCGATCTGCAGGACGCGAGCCTGACGTCCCGCAGCACCGTGGGCGAGCTGCAAGCCCTCGTCCACGCGAAATCGGCGGTGGCATGAGGGCGGGAGGCAGCGCGGCCGCCGCGGTCGCGGTGACCGGGGTCGGTCTGGTCACCGCCGCCGGGCACAGCGCGAAGGAGACCTGGGACGAGGTCACGTCGGCGCGGGTGCCGCGCGGCCTGAGCCGGCCCGAGGAGTTGCGGGACCTGCCCTGCGACTTCATGTACACCGTCGACGGGCTCGACATCGAGGCCGCGCTCGGCCGGTCCACCCTGCTGCTGGACCGCTTCGCGCAGCTGGCCGTGGTCGCGGCCCGCGAGGCCGTGGCCGACGCCCGCCTCGATCCGGGGAGTTGGGACGGCACGCGCGTCGCCGTCGTGGTGGGCACGGCCCACGGCGGGCTTCGCTACTACGACGAGCAGCAGGCCGTGCTCACCGGGCGCGGCGCCCGCCGCGTCGCGCCGAAGGTCGCCCCGCTGAGCGTGAACAACAACGCCGCCAGCGGTGTCTGCCGCGACCTGGGCGCCCGGGGCCCGAGCCTCGCGGTCAGCACCGCCTGCGCCTCCGGCACGGACGCGATCGGCACCGCGCTGTGGCTGCTGCGCGCCGGGCGCTGCGACATCGCCGTGGCCGGTGGCGCGGAGTCCCTGGTGTCGCGGCTGGTCTTCGCCAGTACGAGCCAGATGCGGGCGCTCTCCACCCGGGTGGACGATCCGGCCGCCGCCTGCCGGCCGTTCGACGCCGGGCGGGACGGCTTCGTCGTGGGTGAGGGCGCGGGGCTGCTGGTGCTGGAGCGGGCCGAGCACGCCCGGGCCCGGGGCGCCACCGTCCGGGCCCAGGTCGCCGGATACGGCTCGTCGAACGACGCCCACTCCCCCGTCGCCCCGGACGAGACGGGCGCGGGAATCGAGCTGGCGCTGCGGTCCGCCCTGGCCGACGCCGGCGTGGCCGCGGCGGATGTCGGTCACGTCAACGCGCACGGCACCTCGACCGTCCTGAACGACCTCGTCGAGAGCGCCGCCCTGCACCGCGTGTTCGGTGAGAGCCCGCTCGTCACCTCGACCAAGGCGATGACCGGGCACGCCCTGGGGGCCGCCGGCGGCATCGAGGCCGCCTTGACCGCGCTGGCCCTGGAGAGTCAGCTGGTCCCGCCGACGGTCAACCTCCAGCAGCAGGACCCGCGGGTGCCCGTGCAGGTGGTGGCCGGTGCCGCGCGCCCGGCCCGGCTGGAGTCCGCGGCGACCACCTCGCTCGGCTTCGGCGGCCACAACGCCGTACTCGTCCTCACCCGCGCCTGAATCCGAGGAGCAGCATGTCGTCCGACGAGCAGATCCGTACGCTCACCGTGCAAGGGGTGTCGTACACCTACCGGGTCCTGCGCCGGCCCGGCCCCTCCCTCGCCCCCGTCGTCGCGATGGGCGGGGTGCTGGAGGGCATGCACAACTGGACGTACCTGGAAGGGACCGTCCTTCCCAAGGCGAACCTGGTCACGATCGACATGCCCACGCTCGACCCGTCCTCCTTCCAGGACGAGAACAGCGTCGGCATCCTCTGCACGGGACTCGAGGGCATCATCGACGACCTCGGCGCCGACCGGGTCAACCTCTACGGCTACTCCCTGGGGGCGGCCGTCATGTTCCAGTACGCCCAGCGCCACCCGGAGAAGGTCGCCCGGCTGCTGATCGGCGGGGTGCCGGAGCGGATGCCCGAGGACGCGCTCGAACAGCTGCGGTGCGCGGTGGCGCGGGCGCGCGCCGGGGACGCGGACGGTTTCGCCCGGGTGCTCACCGCCGCCCTGCTCTGTCTCGACGAGAGCCACCACGTCCACCGGCGGGACCTGGCCCACGAGTTCATGGTGCGCTTCCTGCGCAACGCGGTCCGTACGCCGGGCAACATCGACCGGCTGGAGGCGGGCCTGACCAGCCATCACCGGCTGACGGGCGGGCTGAGCGGGGTGCCCACCACGGTCTTCACCGGCGAACACGATCATCTGCACACGGTCGACCGGCAGCGGGACTTCGCGGCCACGATCGACGGCAGCCGGTTCGTGACGTTCCCCGACTGCGACCACGCGCTGCCGGCCCAGCGGCCCGGAGCGATCCGGTCCCTGGTCGCCTCGTTCCTCATGGAGGATTCCGCGCAAAAGGTCGGCTGACGGCGGCGTTTGCCGCAACGTCGAAAAAACTTCGTGATCCGTACAACCGTTCCCCGGCGTCAGCGGTCTTGTTGCCGAGTCAACAGACTCATCCGATCGATGCAGCCCCTTCTTCCTCGGGGCCCCCAGGGGCCCCTGACGGAATCTGGAGCACTTTCTCAACTGGGGAAGCTTTATGCGCATACGTGCCAGCCTGGCCGCCGCGACGATGTCCGGCGCACTGGCTCTCACTGCACTCGCGATCCCGGCCGCTCAGGCCGATGACGCCCCCTCGCTCGCCGAGGTCGCCAAGCCGTACACGCTCGGCCAGGCGCAGACGCAGAAGACGCAGAACAAGATGTCGGCCAAGGACGTCTATGACATCCAGGTCACCAAGGTCACTGTCAACGGCGGCAAGGATGTCGTCGTCGGCGGCTCACAGAAGAAGCAGTTCAACGTCTACGTGACGGCCACCAACCCCGCCGGCATCTACGGGGTCCAGGCGTTCCTGTGGCACGGCACGGACCTCTACGACGAGTACGGGATCGACGGTGGCATCTTCCCGGCGGACACCGACCCCTCGACGGACTGTGAGCGCTGGAGCGCGACGACGGCCACCTGCAAGGTCGTGCTGGTCGCGGACCCGAAGGTCGACCTGTACGACAGCGCACTGAACGGCAAGTGGAACGTGTACGCCGCGGCCTACGAGGACTCCGAGAACGGCCTCGAGTGGTCGCAGTACCAGAACCACTGGGTCAAGCGTGCCGCCCAGATCACGTCCTTCAACGCCGCTCCCGAGCCGGTCGCCAAGGGCAAGCCGATCACGGTCTCCGGCAACCTGAGCATGATCAGCTGGACCTACAAGAAGTACTACGGCTACGGCAGCCAGAACGTGCAGCTGCAGTTCAAGAAGGCCGGCTCCAGCACCTACAGCACGCTCAAGACCGTGAAGAGCTCCTCGTCCGGCGCGCTGAAGACCACCGTCAACGCCACGGGTGACGGTACCTTCCGCTACTACTACCCGGGCAACGGCAACGCCTCCACGGCGACGTCGTCCGCCGACTACGTCGACGTGCGTTGATCCGTCACCGGTAGACAGCAGTAGACAGCAACAGAACCGGCCCGAAGCCTCCACGGCTTCGGGCCGGTTCTTTTTCGGCGCGGAGCGCCTCAGTTGAAGCGCAGGTACGCCGCCACGACGAGCACGATGAACGCGGCGAACAGCGCCAACGGGCCCAGCGGGAGCGTCATTTCGGGGCTGTCCTCGTCGAACGGGAACGCGCCGTGGTCCGGGCCCTGCTGTGCGTCATTCACGTGACCTGGTTCCGTCCTGCCGACGCGGCGGCTTAGATGCGGTGAGGTAAGACGAGTCCGTGCAGGTGTGTGTACGCGGCCACAGCGACCTCAGGCCGGGCAGTCGCCGGCGACGTAAGCACGCAGCCAGGTCCGGAAGTCCGGGCCCAGGTCCTCGCGCTCACACGCCAGTTGGACGATGGCCCGCAGGTAGTCGCCCCGGTCGCCGGTGTCATAGCGGCGGCCGGTGAAGACGACGCCGTGCACCGGGCCGCCGACCTTCTCGTCCGCGGCCAGCTGCTGCAG